>JBFGJU010000023.1:0-15062 GCA_041577035.1 Thermodesulfovibrionales bacterium
CATAAGATTTCTTGATTCACCGACTGGAATAGGCTGCAGCTTATCTGCCGGAGCAGAAATCTGGAGAACAGCCAGATCTTTGTCAGGAGCTGCACCCACAACAACAGCTTTCCACTTTGAATTATCAGCAAGCGTGACTTCGACACGGCTTGCGTCCCCAATCACATGGAAATTGGTTACAATACGTCCGTTGATATCCCAGACAAATCCTGAGCCTGTGCCACGGGGGATTTCATAGATATTCAGGCTGAAAAAGTCTCTGCGCAATTCAACACTGGTAATGAACACAACCGATGAAGAGACAGCCTGAAATATATCAATCGTGTTTTTCTCGTCTGCGGCAAGGTCTCCCCGAGCAACAACAGCACGCGGAACTGCCTGAGGATCAAGCCGAGCTGTTTTTTCTCTAACGAAAAGCCACCAAAGTGCGCTAAAGATCAACAGGAAAATGGCGATGCGTAAGAGGAGCTTTTGAGAATTTTGTTTTTGTCTGTCTTCCACGTATCGTTTCCCTTTACGATAACATTTGCAGGGAAGTACCCCCGTACTACGTGTAATTATAGCAGAAAATAAACAGGGGACTTATGTAGGTCATGCGATCCGCTCATATGATATCCGCATGGTACTTCTGAAGGGATTTTACCGGGGCATATCCTTTCTTTCGTGCGGCAATACCCCGTGCCGCAGCCAGTGTCGCAGCAGTAGTCGTTATGGTAAGCACCTTGTGCTTTATTGCAGCCTTACGAATATATGAATCATCTTCTTTTGCCGTCTTCCCGCTCGGCGTATTAATCACCAGTTGGATTTCCCCGTTTTTGATCGCGTCAACAATGTCCGGCCTTCCATGACCAAGCTTATTAATCTTTTCAGTGTCCATTCCCTGTTCAGCAAGAAATTTCTGTGTGCCCTCCGTGGTCACAATCTTAAAGCCCATTTCTCTGAATAGCCTCGCGGATTCAAGAACACCGTGCTTATCCTTGTCTGAAACAGTTATGAGCACAGTGCCTTCCAGCGGAAGGGATATTGATCCAATCTCCTGCGATTTGAAAAAGGCCATACCAAAGGAATCCGCCATACCCAACACTTCCCCGGTAGACCGCATCTCAGGCCCCAAAACAGGATCCACTTCAGGAAACATATTAAACGGGAAGGCAGCCTCCTTAACCCCGAAATGGGGTATTCTCTTCTGTCTGAGATCGATATCCGTCAGTTTTTTGCCGAGGATGATCTCAGTGGCGAGCCGTGCCATTGGAATATTGCAGACTTTTGACACCAGGGGTACGGTACGTGAAGCCCTTGGGTTTGCTTCAAGAACATAGACCGTATCGTTCGCGATCGCATACTGAATGTTCATAAGACCGACCACGTCGAGCTTAATAGCGATTTTACGGGTATATTCGTAAATCGTTTCAATATGCTGTGGGGGGATACTAACAGGTGGAATCACACAGGATGAATCTCCTGAATGGACTCCGGCCAGCTCTATATGCTCCATGACCGCGGGTACGAACGCGTCTTTGCCATCGGCAATCGCATCCGCCTCTGCTTCGATCGCGTTTTCAAGGAATTTGTCGATCAGAATCGGCCGTTCCGGCGAAACATCGATTGCAGCCTGCATATAGTGTTCGAGCATCTCTTCATCCTGGATGACCTCCATGGCACGACCACCCAGAACATAGGAAGGACGGACCATGAGCGGATATCCGATTTCCTTTGCGATCTTCAGTGCCTCTTTCTGAGTACGTGCCATGCCGGACTCAGGATGGGGAATGCCTATCTTGCGCATCATCTGGCGAAACCGGTCACGGTCTTCTGCAAGATCAATAGTTGTGGGTGTTGTCCCCAGAATTCTGACGCCGGCTTCAGCAAGTTCATTCGCAAGGTTGAGCGGTGTCTGTCCGCCGAACTGGACAATAACCCCCTCTGGCTTTTCCTTTTCATAAATGCTCAGGACATCTTCCACAGTAAGCGGCTCAAAATACAGTTTGTCCGATGTATCGTAATCAGTAGAGACTGTTTCCGGATTGCAGTTTACCATGATTGATTCGAATCCCGCGTCGCGAATCGCGAACGCAGCATGCACACAACAATAGTCGAACTCAATGCCCTGCCCGATCCGGTTCGGTCCGCCGCCAAGCACCATGATTTTCTTCCGGTCGGTTACGCTGACACTATCAGGCGCATTATAAGTCGAATAATAGTATGCGGCATTCTCCACTCCGCTGACTGGCACCGGCTCCCATGCCTCATGCATGCCCAACGCAATCCGTCTGTCCCGAATATTTTTTTCTGAAATGCCCAGCAGCTTTGCGAGATACTTGTCTGCGAAACCGTCTTTTTTTGCACTGATCAGGAGATCATCATGTGGCATCTTTCCCCTGCAGGCGAGTATTTCTTCTTCACGTTCCACCAACTCCTTCATCTGTTCAATAAACCACGGTTTAATATATGTTTTTTCGTACAGTGTTTTGACGTCAGCTCCTTTTCGGAGGGCCTCATACATAAGAAACTGCCGTTCGCTCGATGGGGTGCCGAGCATGCTTAACAATTCTTCCAGAGATTTTCTGTTAAAATCCTTTGCAAAACCAAGACCGTGACGATTAATCTCAAGAGAACGGACTGATTTCTGAAATGCCTCTTTGTAGGTCTTTCCTATGCTCATCACTTCGCCGACAGCTCTCATCTGAGTGCCGAGTCTGTCTTCAACTCCTTCAAATTTTTCAAAAGCCCATCGCGCAAATTTCACAACCACGTATTCTCCTGAAGGAGTGTATTTTTCAAGGCTTCCGTCCCGCCAGTACGGAATTTCATCCATCGTCAATCCCCCGGCAAGAAGCGAAGAAACAAATGCAATCGGAAAGCCTGTTGCCTTTGAGGCAAGAGCTGATGATCGTGATGTGCGGGGATTTATCTCGATGACTACTACACGACCGGTTTTAGGATCATGCGCAAACTGGATATTGGTGCCGCCAATTACTTCGATCGCTTCGACAATACGGTACGAATATTCCTGAAGCCGTTTCTGGAGTACCTGATCGATTGTCAACATCGGCGCGGTACAGTACGAGTCGCCGGTATGAATCCCCATGGCATCCACGTTTTCAATAAAACAGACCGTTATCATCTGGTTCTTTGCGTCCCGTACCACTTCCAGCTCCAGTTCCTCCCATCCAAGCACTGATTCTTCCACGAGAATCTGGCCAATCATACTTGCGGAGAGACCTCTCGCAGCCACGATCTCAAGTTCCTCAACATTGTAGACCATACCGCCGCCAGTGCCTCCCATGGTATATGCAGGACGGATCACGACAGGATATCCCAATTCTTCTGCAATGTTCTTTGCATCATTAACGCTGTTTACTGCCGTGCTTCGGGGCATTTCTATTCCGAGCCGGTTCATGGTCTCCTTGAATGCGGTCCGATCCTCTCCCCGCTCAATGGCATCGATATTCACGCCGATAACCTTTACACCATATTTTTCAAGAACACCCGCTTTTGCCAGTTCTGATGAAAGGTTAAGGCCTGTCTGACCACCCAGATTAGGCAGAAGCGCATCCGGACGTTCCGTCTCTATTATTCTGGTCATAGTCTCGAGTGTAAGGGGCTCAATATAGGTAATATCCGCCATCCCTGGATCTGTCATGATGGTCGCAGGATTGGAATTGACCAGTATAATCTCGTAGCCTAATGATCGCAATGCCTTACAGGCCTGCGTTCCTGAATAGTCGAACTCACACGCCTGCCCGATGACTATTGGGCCTGATCCTATGATCATTACTCTCTTGATATCATCACGCTTCGGCACAACTACCCCCTCTGAAGATATTTATTAACACATATACAGGCATTGGAGAAGAACTTCAAAAAAGATAACATAAAACGTAAATAAATTATAGTTTTTAAAATACGTACTTGTGCGTATTCGTACTAAAATTTTCAGGAAACGGTTTTTATCTGCTATCATAGAGAACACGTGATAACAGAGAACCCTTAATTTTTCTGCTTATATCGATAGCAATGGAACAGATAAAAATATGCCCTGATTGTGCTTGCGAATATTACGCGTATGTCAAGAGCTGTGCGGATTGCGGCGCTGATCTTCTGACACAGGAAGAAAACAGCAGATTGCAGGAGGAACGGCAGCGCTGTAGGGAACAGGCTTTGCGAGATCAGGTAGTCGTCAGGGAAGGTGATCTCCGATGGATGCGTGAGCTCTATACTGTTCTTATTGATGCCGGGATTCCCTGCAGTGTCAACACTGGTGAGGGATGCACCAAGAGCTGTGGCGGAGATACACATCAGTTGATGGTGTCATCGTTTGATGCCGAAAAGGCACAGAAGAGAATTGAGGCATATTACACTGAAATTCATCCCGAACTCCAGGCTTCGCAGGAAATGTCCCGTCAGGGAAAATGCCCTGCATGCGCTTCCCCGGTCAGTTCTGACACGGCTCAGTGTCCGGACTGCGGGCTGATTCTTCTTATTATTGAGTGACAAAGCACATTATCTTCTCCGTTTAACCAAGCCATGCCTGCCTACCCACAGGCAGGTAAAAGCAGAGTACGGGATTTACAGGTTTGAAAGGATTTTTGAGATTTGGGCCACATGTTTATGTTCTTCCGCAATGATTTCGTCTATGGTGTCTTTCCCGAGGCTTTTAGGGACCAGTTCCTTGAGTCCAACATAATATAAGATTGATTTTTTCTCAAGTCCCAGCGCGATATCGAGTATCTGCTTCATGCTTTCGCTTCCAGAAAGACTGTCAGCAATTTTCGGGCTTCCCTCACCCCCATGCGCCTCAGCAAGTGCATGCAGATATGCCGATCCCTCACCGTCGGGGTCAAAGGTCTCTTCTCCCATGCCTTTCTCTGTAAACGCATGACGCATGTCCTCGAACGTTTTCTTGTGTCGGTCCTCCATTCTGGCCAGACCATTCAAGAAATTACTGTTTTCTTCATCTTCCTGCAGCGAAGCTGCCTTTCGATAGAATTCCGCCCCATTCGTCTCGATTCTGACCGCCATATCGAATACTTCGTCAGCATTAAACCGCTCCGGCATTACATACCTCCTTTTTGAATGAATTTCTAAACAGAATTTCTTATGGAATTGTATAACGATTAACGATGGTATTATATCAAAACTTAGCATTCCAATGGAGCTGACATGATGTGTAAGGAATACCATTATGAGAAATCAAAAATCTTGCTTCAAGATCCTTTCCCTGATATCCTTAAAAGAGAATAACGACATCCTGATAGATAGTCTGTAAAGCAGGCTGAGAGGAGGAACCATGAATTCAATCGAAATGGCAGTGCAAATGGAACAGGAAGCTGTTGATTTTTATACCCAGTGTGCTGAAAAAACGAATAATCCAATTGGGAAGAAGATGTTTCTCAGCATTGTTGAGGATGAAAAACACCACATCGCCTGCGCGGCACAGGTTTCGGAGGGAAAAGAATTCAAACCCTCAGAAATGACCCCGATGGAAGACATGAAAAAGCTTTTTGAGCAGAACAAGGAATTCATGCTGCAGCAGGTTTCAGCAACAACTGATGATCTTGCAGCGCTCGAAACAGCCATGAAGATGGAAGAGCAGGCGTTCAAGTTTTATGAAAAGGCTGCTGAGCAGGCTGCAAATCCATCAGAAAAGGCATTTTTTGAATGTCTCATTAAGGATGAGCAGGAACATTTCGCGATTTTCCAGAACACGCATTCATTTCTCTCGGACACCGGCAACTGGTTCATGTGGGAAGAACACACGATCGTGGAAGGATAAATTCCCTTCGACCATGCTCAGGATGAAGTATAGCTAAAGACAGATTTATCTTCATCGTGCCGGAAAAGCATAAGAGTTCCGCGTAAGCAGGTGCACGTGTCTTTGCGTTCATGCGTAAAAATGCAAAATTGTTGCTAATTGCCCGACGATGGATCTTCCGTCAATATTTTCTTCATGATATATTCATAAATAAGAGTTATTCTGATTGTTATACGTGCTATACCAGTGACTTTTTATTATTGGGAGTATGGTGAAATTCTCTTTTTTTGCTTCTCTTACGATAGCAATGGGTTTTATGATGTCTCCTGAGTCTCTCACGATGCTGGGCAACAACATGGGACAAGCAGGATTTCCCTTCGTTGGAGCTCTTGTTCTCGCCGGGATGTTTTACATGATGACTGCCCATACCTTCCATAAGGCTTTTTCTCTTTTTTCAGGACCCGCGGGAGAAGCCCTTTTGATCAGACAGGTGCTCGGAAGCATTCCAGCTGCGGTCTTTCCTCTTTCTGCTCGAGTAACATTCGCCCTGTTCGCATCAGCCGCTATGCTCATTACTGCAGGATTTGTTTTCAATGAGGTATTTGTATACTGGTTTCCGAATTTTACCTTTGCCTATCTTCTGCTCGGCTTTCTGCTGGTCATGAATCTGCTCGGTCAGGTTTTTGCCGAGAAATTGCAGGTCTTCAGTATAATCGCCGTACTCACAGGACTGTTCGCCTTGTCCATAATCGGGCTTGCTTCAGAAACAACCATTTCGGCTGAACAGATGAAAAGCAGTACACTCTCCCTCTTTCCAACCGGCATATACGCTGTGCTCCTTTTTATCGGTTTTGATCTCGCTTTCATGCAAAGGATACACGACAGTGATCATGATGATCATTCAGTCATTCCCATAATCTCTGGAATTGTTCTTGCAACGCTCATATTTTGTCTCTGGGGGCTGGCCTCTATCATGCATGTATCTTCCGGCAGGCTGGCTGAAACAACGATACCGTATACGCTGGCAGCACGAAAGATATTCGGCCAGAATGGACGGCTTATTATGGGCGTGGTGATCATTGCGGGGACCATCAGCGCTGTAAACGCCCTCCTCTTGGGGATCTCCCGGATGATCTCCGGCATGGCGATGGAAGGACTGCTTCCCGCTGTGCTTCAAGGTACAGAAAAACGGGCACCCGTTTCGGCACTCGTAATGGCCATCGGCATTGCGCTGATGATGGCCTCCGGGATTGCCGGGAAACCAGAGATTGTGTTATATGTACGGGCTGGGCTTTTGCTCTGGCTGCTTAATTATATGATAGTCTTTCTTTGTATGATACTTATGAAAAGCGGGCCTCAACCGCTTGGAAATCCCAGCCTGCTGGTCGTCAATCTGATCGGGTTCGCAGTGAGCGGTGCGGTCCTGATCAGCCTGCTTTCAACGTACACGGACCCAGCAGCCCTGTTGAAATGTATGCTGGTAATGCTGGGGGTTTGGTTCATATTGAGCATTGTCTGGAATTTTTTCGTAAAAAGAGGAGGTGAGGTCTCCTTATAATATTAGTTTTCTTCATTTATTCTCAGGAAAGGAGGTGAATAAAGAATGCGTGTATCAAGAATTTTGTCTATGATGATCATTCTGGTACTCTTCATGATGCCTGCGATCATTGCTCAGGCTGATGAGGTTCCACGAATGACAAAAGAAGAACTCAAAAATCTGCTTGGTTCCTCCGATCTGGTCATCATTGATGTGCGGCGCGGTCAGGACTGGAATGCTAGCGAGTTCAAGATCAAAGGTGCAGTCAGACCGGATGAACAGGGTATTGGCTGGGCCAAGGACTATGACAAAGATAAAACCATGGTACTCTATTGAGCCTGACCGAATGAGTTCACGAGTGCCCGTGTGGCATCACAACTCATGCAGGAAGGATTCAGCAACGTCTACGCGTTAAAAGGCGGCTGGAGAGAATGGTCCAGGGCCAGGTACCCTGTTGAAGAGAAGTAAGCACCATGAACAGGGCGGGATGGTAAAATCCCGTCCTGCAGTGCCTGTCAGTCCGGTCAGCCCCGGGCAATCGGCACATTCAGCCAACAATTAGTCTTACGCCAGAAGCCATAGAAACTGTTGCATAGAAATCTGTGCTGGTGGGTGATATTCCATATAAAAAAAGGGGCTGAAATTTCTTATTAGTTGAAAGATATAGAAATATGGTATAGTATTCTATCATTCCGGCCAGGCTGGAATGATGATCTGGCGTGCTTTAGAATTCGAAAGGTTTAATCAGTGAATGGAATAAAGTTTATGGAAAAGGCAGGAGATATACTATCATAGAAATCAAAGTAATCGGTAATGATATAGAAAAAGCTATTAAAACCCTGAAACGGAAGGTGCAGATTGACGGTCTTCTCAAAGAAATCAAGACGAGAAGCTTCTATGAAAAGCCTTCAGTGAAAGAAAAACGAAAACGCGCAGAAGCTCGCAAGAAAAGGGCCAAGGCCCTGAAATCCAGGAAGTTTCGATAACATTTCAGAGGGCATGCCAATTTCCATTCATAATCTTTTCCCGCTGTTTTATGAGATTGCTGCGAACAGTGTTTTATCCGAGTCTTTCATCCACAATGCATCCCGGCTGCAAAGGAGAACAAGGAAATAGCTAGTCGAAGACGAATACCGCCCAAGAGGGTTGTCGATCGTACCCGTGTTAATAACCAGATCAGGCTCATAAAATCCAAAGAGATACGGGTCGTTGGTGATGAGGGGCAAGTCGGAGTCATGGATATTGAGTCTGCATTGAAACTGGCTGATGAACGAGAACTGGATCTGGTTGAAATCAGCCCTGATGCTAAACCTCCGGTGTGCAAAATCATGGACTACCGGAAGTATAAGTTCGAGAAAGCCAAAAAACTCCGGAAGGCCAGAAAGAAACAGGCTACGCTCACCATTAAAGAAATACGGATGCGCCCCTTGATTGATACCCATGATTATGAGTTTAAGAAGCGAAATGCACGAAAATATATCACTCATGGTGACAAAGTGAAAGTAACCATCCGTTTTAGGGGTCGGGAAATGAGTCATCAGGAACTGGGGGCAAAGATTTTAACCCGGCTCGCCTCAGAACTTGAGGATATCGCGAAAGTTGAGTCGAGGCCAAAGATGGAAGGTCGCCAGATGGTCATGACCCTCATGGCCCTGTAGCTGCCCTTAAAAGGTAACAGTTTTCAGATCACGGACCTCAGTTTTCAGTTTTTATTTCAACTGTTTAGCCGCCCAGACGGGCGCTTTACGTCTTATGCTCTTCGTTTCTTATTTTTTCCCTTAGCCTCAGCCTTGACCTCAACCTGTTTTAACCTTTACGTGTCTTAAATCTTCGTCTTTTCATTTCTCCTTTTCGCAAAGAAAAGGTACAATGGTACGACATGGAACAATTTTTTCAAAAACTCCCGTGGGTCATTATCATAGTGCTCTGTCTGACTCTGGGGCTTGCGCCATACCATCCGCCCCATATCTGGGAAAAGTTCCAGATGCTTGTGCGAGGCCATCTTCACCGGCCAATAGACTGGTTCGATTTCTTTCTTCATGCGCTGCCATGGTGCATGCTTGTCGTGAAAAGCTATTATTCAGTGAGATAAAACATATTATGAAAATCGTGAAAAATGCGTTTTGTTTTTTAATCTTATACTGCCTGGTCAGCTCAGCCCTTTTTACCGCATGCAGGTACGATCAGGAAACCATCACTGTCCTGAAGGTGATTGACGGAGATACCCTCAGAATACGCTTGAAAGGAAAGGCAGAGAAAATACGGCTTATCGGGATAGACACTCCCGAGATGCGGGTTAACGATAAAGCACAGCGAGATGCCAGGCGCAGCAAGATGGATATCAGTACCATACTCAGACAGGGACAGGAGTCCAGACGATTTGTAAGAACACTGGTAAAACAGGGGGACAGGATCAGAGTAGTCTTTGATGTGCAAAAGCGGGACCGCTACGGAAGATTATTGGGATATGTTTATCTCTCTGACGGCAGAATGCTCAATGAAGAAATCATAAGAGCGGGATTTGCGTCTCTTCTTTCAATACCGCCAAATGTGAGGCACCAAAAACGGTTTCAGAAGGTATTTATGGAAGCCCGGCACCATAAGAGAGGATTATGGAACGACACAGCACCGAGCAATAAGTGAAGACAGGACTGCCCCGCCTCTGCTGCCGTTTCCCCGGAGTCCCTGCCTTAAAAGTCATCATTCGAACCGCCTTCGTTTATGCAGTCTCCGATGTTTTTATACAAGGAATAAAAACCCTCGGGATCGATTTTCCGGAATCGTTTGCAATGGCCTGTTATCCAGCTAACACAAGAACCGGTGTTGCGAAAAAAAATGAAAAAACTCTCAGGTTCGATCTCCTGCCAGTCTTTGCATAATTCAGCCACATCAGCGTGTCCAATAATATGCACACACTGACCAATGCTTCCATATATCGCAGCAAATTCTTCTGGAAGTAATTGATGCTTCTTAGAGAGACAGAACGCAACACGATCAGCATGTCCTCTGTCTGCCATCACCAGACTGATTGTCATGATGCAGACTATCAATCCTGCCAACAGAATTGTTAATATAATCAATCTCTTCATTAATACCCCCCTTAATCATTCCGGAGTTGATACGTGATGCAAGTTAATTATGCATGGTGTCTTTTAATATTCGCTATAGCTCCCAAAATTATATTCTTTTGTCTTAGTTATGAGTTCTCATTTCTTAGTTATATCTTGACTATAGATAATGTGCCGCGGCACACTTTTATTCTGACACATTCCTGTAGCACGCACACTCCTTGTCCCCGCATGATAATTGAAAATTCCGCTTGCTTAATATTAAGCAATTGTTTTTATTACGATAAATTTTTCCGGGAAATTCCCCGCGTTTCAGGCACGTTTTTTGTTTCACTAAAAATAGTTTTTAAAGAGGACAATAAGAAATTTGGGGGCTCATTTTACAGACTTGGTAATCCCATGGAGAACAGACGATTCGCCCGGAGAAATGATTCAGATCCGGAGGAGGTGATAAGATCAGTATGTGACAGCTGTAAACATTAACACTCTATGAAAAGGAGGACAGAATATGAAGTTTCGGCATAAAAAACTCTTAACAGCTTTGACAATTTTATCAGCGACCATTTTGGTCCTGGGGGTCGGCAGTTTGCATGCACAGCCAGCAGACTATAGGGTCACGATCCAGAACCTCACCCAGGGACAGCCGCTCTCACCAGCCGTAGGTGCCACACACAGCGATGAGATCAGCATGTTCGTCATTGGAGAATTGGCTTCACTTGAACTGGAGGCTATCGCAGAAGACGGGAACCAGGGACTGATGTTTAACCGCTTTCAGGGTCTTCTCGGGGACACGGTAACCAGTGTTTTTGGACAGCCACCGGGCATGCCTCCTCTTGCACCAAACGGAAATGCATTAACCCGTCCTGTTATGGCTATGCCTGATGACGTGTTTTCACTGGCTACCATGCTGATCTGCACAAATGACGGATTTACTGGTCTCGACCGGGTTACCCTTCCCATGGAAGGCGCAAAAGTGTTCCTGTTAAACGGCTATGACGCGGGCACGGAAAAGAATACAGAAAAATCAAAAGACATTGTAGTACCTTGCGGCATTCTTGGTCCTGTACCGATGATTGGCGGCAAGAACAAAAATAAGGGCCCTGATACCAAGCCGCACATCCCGATCGGTGCCCATCCGGTTATTACAGGCAAGAAAGACTTGACTGATGCTCACCGGTGGGTCGGACCAATAGCCAAGGTCACGATTACGAAAGTAGATGACGCTGCAGATTTTTTTCTGGCCCGTTTGAATGGGACCGGCGAAGTGCCGCCCGTGATCACTGACGCAATCGGCCGCGCCAGATTTGAATTTGACGGGTCGAATCTGCACTTTGAGCTCAATGTATTCGACACCGTAGGAATTACCATGGCTCACATTCACCTTGGTCTTCCAAACGAAAACGGTCCGGTAGTTGCCTTCCTGTTCGGCATTCCTGGCGGCCCAAATCCTCCAATGGATCCATTCAGCGGTCAGCTGTCCATCGGAATCCTGACCGATGCTGATCTGATTGGCCCTTTCGCAGGAATGTCCATTGCCGATCTCGTCGGTGAGCTACGGAATGGCAATGCATACGTAAATATCCACTCAGCACAAAATCCTTCCGGAGAAATAAGGGGACAGATCGGAACACAATAAAGCAGAGAGGCGGCGTACTGAAGAAGCGTTATAATCGAGTTGCTTCGACTGAAAAAAAGTCGGGGTTAATCAAACCCCGACTTTTTTTGCTAAGATTATTTATTTTCTATATATGTTCTTCTTTCCTCAACATTGGCCTGAGCCTATTTTTTTATCTCTTTTTTCATTGCTCAGTACTCAGCACAGGTAGCTGTATTTTATGCTGATCCAGTGAAAGGATGTCTTTATTTCATTAAAAGACCGTACAATAATAAATAATCTTATTTACAGGAGAAGAGATGTGTGAGTTCTGCACAGAACACGGCGAAGGAAAAATCTGGTATAAAAATGCTGCAAATTATGCCAACGATCTTCTGTCCGATATAAACCGGCAAAAGTATATCAAGGATTTTTTGTCTCTTGTGTTCGAAGACGGGTTTCAGTCCCTTGGAAGGCTCGAGACCATCTTCAGGAAAAAAGGTCGCCTCCCTCAGAACCTGAAGACCGCAATGATTAAAAAAGCAAAGGCAGAACACTTCGGACAGGTCCTGCCAATTGAAGAGATTCGTGAACTCGTGATGAAAGCTGAGACCGTTGTCCGAATGCCCTGCGCCTGTCGCTGGAAAATAGGGAAAAAAGAGGAGCGCTGCTGCTACGCAGTCAGTTACGGGCCTGATACCTGGTATGAGAAAATTGATATGAGTTATTTCGGCAAGGCTTCTGATGAAGGGCTCGAATCCGTGTCATCTGATGAAGCAGTGAAACAGATAGAACATATGGAGAAAGACGGCGCAATCCATACCATATGGACCATGATGACCCCGTTTATCGGTGCGGTCTGCAATTGTTCTCCGGATGATTGTCTATCCATGCAGACCCTGAACCGAATCCATGTAGAAACCATGGAGCGGGCTGAATATGTTGCGAGGGTTGATGAAACACTGTGTGACGGATGCGGTCTCTGTGATACAACCTGTCATTTCAAGGCAATCGAGAGTGTTTCCAGAAGCGGTCAGTCCATTGCTCGCATTGATCCACATAAATGTTTTGGCTGCGGGTTATGTCGAAAAGCATGCAGCACAGATGCAATTTCACTGGTATTGAGATAGTGGAAGAGAAGGGAGTTGCGACCAAGAGTTTACAGGGCAAGACGTATTCGCTCTATGGAGACGATTCGGATTCAACGCGTTATTTCGATACCATCCGCTCACTTACAAACGCATTTCTCGAATACTGTCCTGATGAAAAAAAACTCCTTACAGTCATACAGCTTGCGGAAAAGAAGAAATCATTTCGTCTGAAGCACTCCCCATCTAAAGAAGATCGGGAACTCATTTCATATATAAGAAAATCCCTTAAGGAATCTCTGTCAGAATATACGAGGCAGGTTAAACAGCATCTGAAAACAATTCCACTCTCTCAACGTTTTGATCCGGTAATAAAAACAAACGAAGAACAGTATCATCTTTTCATGATAGAGATTGAACTTAATAACCGTGCGAACCGGCATGCTTTCAAAAAGTGTGCTTACAAATTCGCTCTCATCGCTCATTGCCTGAGAGACTTCAGGCCTGACTGTGCTTCAGAAAACGGGGAAATCGAACATGAATGCGCGGGATGCACTGAAGATTGTTTTATAAATCTTGGTTCGCATATCATGAGGAAATATAACATTCACCCCTTTATCTCGGTCACCATGGATCTCAAGAAAGTTTTTAAAGAACTGAAGGCAGAACACCCCGACATAGGAGCGCTCGGCATAGCGTGCGTGCCCGAACTCGTCCACGGAATAAGGCTCTGCAAGGAAACAGGGATTATACCGGTCGGGATTCCGCTCGATGCGAATCGGTGCGCACGCTGGATGAAGCAGGCCCATGAGAGTTCATATAGTATTAAAGAACTGGAAGCCTTGCTCGGTGATTCTTAGTGCTGACTTTTTCTCATTAATGTGTTTATTAATCCGTCCGAGGCGGGTAAACCTGTTTTTCGTGCTCATCTCTGTCTTTTCTTCATTGCTCTGTACTCGTTGCTCATTGCTGCTATGTCCCGTGGTCGCTGGGCGACTTTACGGGATTACTCCTTACTCCTGACTTTTTTTGCGTCTTTTCCTCACTACTCAGCACTCATTGCTCAGCACTGTCTTCGCTTTGAGCATGTCGAACAGATGGCATGGTAAAATAAAAAATGCGCAAACAATCCGATTATTAAGAAATACAAGGAGGATTCATCCCATGACAAGTAAAAATAAGTTTTCATGTGGTTCGTGTGGAGCGATCTGGCAGAAAAGCGGCACGACCAATTGCTGGAGCAACGATCCGGACAAAAAGCCGACCAAGCCTGCATATTGCCCCACTCATGATCACGATGTCACGATAAAGGAATCCTTTGATCTGTACAAAGGGGACAGTGAAGACGCCAGAATAGCCAGGACGGCCGGACGTGTTGAAGGAATGTGCTATCAATCCGTACCGGGAAGTGATGTGATCAATGCCCGCTGGACACGTATTGAAGACATGATTGCTTTTGCCAAATTAATGGGCTATGAAAGAATCGGTATTGCCACCTGTATCGGCCTATTAGATGAAACGCACAGGCTTGCGGCCATTCTCAAGGCTCAGGGATTTATTCCTTTGAGCGTCTGCTGCAAAGCCGGCAGTCATGACAAGCTTGAACTCGGCATTGATGAATCCGAAAAAATTCGTCCGGGCACTTTTGAGCCGGCATGCAATCCAATAGCTCAGGCGAGACTTATGAATCAATCTGGAACTGACATGAATATTATTGTCGGTCTTTGTATTGGACATGATATGCTTTTCACGAAGTACTCAGAAGCCCCGGTAACCACGCTTGTGGTTAAGGACCGTGTAACAGGACATAATCCGGTGAGTGTTCTTTATGGGCAGAATTTTTATTACAAGCGGCTGCAGACACAGAAAATCAATGTAGAAGAATGATAAGGCTTCTTGCTATCCGTTAGACTATGATAGTCACGGCATAAGGTGCATGGCCCATTCCGCGCCTGAAGTTCCTTGTTTGACTTCCCTTGCATGACAATACGTGAGGTTTTATGAAAAAAAGAGATATACG
>JBFGJU010000024.1:0-15018 GCA_041577035.1 Thermodesulfovibrionales bacterium
AACATACGTCCTGCCATAGCTGATCGGCGAACCCGGGGGAAGACTTCTGATTGCCAGAACTTCGGACTTGATCTTCATTACAGGCCTTAGTCCGTAACTCTCCCCGAAAGGAGAACACCCATAGAGCATTATGCCGGGCCTGACCGCATCAAGGTATGATTCCTGAAGCGTCAGGATAGCAGCACTGTTTGCCATATGTGCCATGAGGGGATACCCTAAGCCGGCTGATATGTCACCCTTAATTCTTTGAAAAAGCTCGAGCTGATCACGTGCATACGATTTATCGGAAAGATCGGCGTCAGAAAAATGACTGAGAAGGCCTTCAACCGCAATTCCTTTCATTGCTGCAATATCAAGAGCGTCCGATACGGCGGTATCAGCAGAAAGTCCAACCCTCCCCATCCCTGTGTCTATCTTGAGATGAACCGAGACAGAGCGCCCTTTCTTCGCTGCTTCTCCGGCAAATGCTCTGGCAGTTCTTTTTTCGTATATTACCGGAATGAGATCGTATGTAAAGAAATCCGTTACATCCCGGTTATCAAAAAGGACCATGATCCGTGCCGTTATTCCTGCATCCCTAAGGACTTTTGCCTCCTCTGTAAAAGCAACAGCCAGATATGAGACTCCTGCATCGACAAGTTCCCGTGAAATGGTTACAGCGCCATGACCGTAAGCATCTGCTTTTACGACAGCAATAACGTTTCTCTTCCCAACTGCGCGGTAAATAATATTGAGATTATTCTGAAGTGCAGCAAGATCTATTTCGGCTAAAGGACCTCTATTCACTGCTTTTGATTATCGTTGTCTTCCTTATCGCTCTGCTGGCTCACATCCTTCTTAGGCGTAACATCAATCTCATCAGGCTCGGATGTAGCCCTTTTGAAATTCTTTATCGCCTGACCAATTCCCCTCCCAATTTCAGGCAGCCGTGTAGCACCGAACAGAACCAAGATTATGACGAGGACAATAAGTAGTTCCTGTACTCCAAGTCCAAACATATCTTTCCTCCATTTTTTTCTCTGACCAAAAAATATAATATTTCCCATAGTTTATTAAAAAAATGGTTGCAATACAAGTTAAAAGTCTTCGAAGACAAAGAATTTTCCCTTGCTCAAAAAGACATTTTCTGTTATATATAGAATATACTTGGGCAAATACCTGCCCTGTATGTGTTATATGATAAAGTTGATCCGGCAAATTAGATCTTTAGGGAGCTGGGGTAAGGTGCTGATGTGCATATTGCCCGCGTGGCAAGAGCCTGCAGGTTCCTTCACGGCACCCACCTATACAATGGGCGGATCTAATTCATCATATACACGACAGGGCGGGATATATTTTAGAAATAACAGAAATATCGACTATGGCCGCATATCTTTTGGAAAAATATTACATAAAAATAGAGAAAACTGGATTTTAGAGCCTGTTACTAAAGGCTTTTTTATACATTTTGCCCACGTGTTCATTATCAAACCTAACGTTTTCTCAACTCCAAAAGTCTGTTTCTCGCCATAGTCCGATTCAGGACGGTGAACGTTGGAACTTTTTACGGAACACAAAAGAACTCCGCCGCTTGCATGGCGGATGCAACCGCTTGATTTTGATGAATTCGTTGGCCAGTCTCATATACTGGATATCAATAAACCGCTCAGAAGGCTTATTGAAGAAGACAAAATTGTTTCCCTTATGTTATTTGGGCCGCCGGGTACCGGGAAAACCGCTCTCGCATATATTGTTGCTCGTCAGACCAAAGCTGAGTTTATTTCCTTAAATGCGGTTACGGCCGGAGTAAAAGATATTCGGGATGCCGTCCAGTACCGGGGCGAGAAAAAAACAGTCCTGTTCGTTGATGAAATACACCGATTTAACAAGATACAGCAGGATGCCCTCCTGCCAAATGTAGAAACAGGAAATATAACTCTCATAGGTGCATCCACGCACAACCCTTTCTTCTCTCTTGTCCCGGCCCTGTCTTCCCGGTCACTGCTCTTTCAGTTTTTACCATTATCTGAGGAAGATATTAAGATTCTGCTGCGAAGGGCACTTTCTGACACCCGAGGGCTTGGTAACCATGCTATCTCAATTGAAGAGGACGCGCTTGACGATATTGCCAGAGTGAGCGAAGGAGATGCTCGCAGGGCATTAAACGTCCTTGAATTAGCCCAGATTGTTTCTCAAGATAAAAGGAGAAACGAACAGCATATAACACGTAACGGCATTAAAGAAATTCTTCAAAATAAGACGCTTTATTATGATGAGGATGAGCACTATGACACTGTTTCGGCTTTTATCAAGAGCATGCGGGGCTCTGATCCTGATGCAACAGTCTATTGGCTTGCTAAAATGCTGGAATCAGGAGAAGATCCGCTTTTTATAGCACGGAGGATCGTGATTTGCGCATCAGAAGATGTGGGCAATGCTGATCCGAATGCTCTGGTTGTTGCTGTTTCTGCACAGTACGCAATAGAGAAAATCGGCATGCCCGAAGGGAGAATTCCTCTTTCACAGGCTGCTATTTATGTTGCAGCTGCCCCAAAAAGCAACGCTTCATACCGTGCAATTGAAAAAGCAACTGAAGATATCAGGAGCAAACCTCTTGAACCCGTTCCGGCTCATCTCAAGGATTCCCATTATGCCGGGTCACAACGACTCGGTGCAGGAAAAGGCTATATTTATCCGCACGATGACAGGAGTGGTAGTCTCAACCAGAAGTATCTGACGAACAATGCGTCTTACTATACGCCTTCTTCGGAAGGACATGAAAGAATTATAAAGTCACGGCTACAGAAAAGGAGGTCTTCTGCAGATGTTTGAAACAGGGTATCTAGCCATTGCAATCGGAATAGGAATATTTACTGGCCTGATTTTAAGTCTTTTCTTCAAGAATGCTTTAAAGCGCAGGATTAACTCAATAGACACGGAAAAGCAAAGAATACTTGATGAGGCAAAAAGAAATGCCGATTCCCTCAAGAAAGAAGCATCACTTGAAGCCAAAGACATGGTATATCAGGCGAAGTCGGAAGTTGAAAAAGATTTAAGGGAGAAACGTTCTGAACTGACGCATCTGGAAAAAAGACTAAGACAAAAAGAGGAAGTACTCGAAAGAAAATACGATCACATGGACAAACGTGATCAGGAACTGAACAGGAAAGAAAAGGAACATACTTCAAAAGAGCGGTCTCTGAATGAAAAAGAAAACCGTTACAACCAGTTAATTGAAGAACAGTCTCGTGTTCTGGAAAGAATCTCCGTCCTGACAAAAGACGAGGCACGCCAGGAACTTCTGGAACGGACCCAAGAAGATGCTCGGTTTGAGATGGCCAAACTGGTGAAAAGCATTGAAAATGATGCGCGGGAAACAGCTACCAAAAAAGCTCAGGGAATCATAGGGCTTGCGATACAGCGCTATGCCAGCGAATATGTGTCTGATGCAACAGTCACCGCAGTCAGTCTTCCCGGTGACGAAATGAAAGGAAGGATCATCGGTCGAGAGGGCCGAAACATTCGGGCACTCGAGGCAGCAACAGGGGTTGATCTGATTGTTGATGATACCCCTGAAATGGTGACTCTGTCAGCATTTGATCCTGTTCGTCGTGAAATCGCGCGTCTCTCACTTGAACGACTGATATCGGACGGGCGCATACACCCAACGAGAATCGAAGAAGTGGTTGATAAAGTCAAGAAGGAAGTTGAAGTGAATATCAGGGAAGAAGGCGATCGGTGCGTATTTGATCTTGGGCTTTCAGGCATTCATCCTGAGCTTATTAAAGTTCTGGGCAGACTGAAATACAGAACCTCGTATGGCCAGAATGTACTACAGCATTCCCGGGAAGTGGCATATTTTTCAGGAATCATGGCAGGGGAACTGAAAGTTGATGCAAAGCTTTCAAAAAGGGCCGGTCTGCTCCATGACATTGGTAAGGCGGTCGACCATGAAACAGAAGGGTCTCATCAGGAAATCGGCGCAAATCTCGCGAAAAAATATGGAGAAAATGGCAAGGTGATTAATGCAATCATGGTTCATCATGGTGATGGTGACCCGACAACCGTTGAGGCTTCGCTCGTTGCTGCAGCAGATGCTGTTTCCGCAGCAAGACCTGGCGTCAGAAGAGAAAGCATAGAGAATTACCTGAAAAGGCTCGAGAAACTTGAGCAGACAGCCCTTTCCTTTAGCGGCGTTGATAAGTGTTATGCGATACAGGCTGGCAGGGAAATAAGAATAATCGTGAAACCAGAGGACATCACCGATGAAATGTCAATGCTGCTGGCACGAGATCTTTCAAAGAAGATAGAATCGGAAATGACCTACCCGGGGCAGATAAAGGTTACGGTAATCAGGGAATCACGATACGTGGAGTATGCCAAGTAATGAAACGGTGCGCACTATGTAAGAGCGACAGTTATCGCTCTTACTGTATTCGTTATGCCTCCGTCAATCAGACATCAGACCTATGAAAACTCTTTTCATCGGAGATATTGTTGGTAAGGTTGGAAGATCGGCTGTTAAGTCTCTTTTACCGTATCTGACGGATACGTACAAAATCGAGCTCGTTATAGCTAACGGAGAAAATATTGCCGGCGGGTTCGGGCTTACAGAATCCCTTGTGGTCGAAATGTTGAAGGCAGGAGTTGATATCATTACGACCGGCAATCATGTCTGGGATAAAAAAGATTTTGTCTCCTTCATTGCGAAAGATAATCGTGTGCTCAGGCCATTAAATTTTCCTCCGAACGTTCCTGGATATGGAAGTGTGCTGTATACGTTATCGGACGGGACTAAAGTCGCTGTACTGAATCTTTCGGGTAGAGTGTTTATGTCGAACATTGATTGTCCCTTCAGGGCCGCAAAGGCAGAAATCGAACGGCTATCCAAAGAAACATCAATTATCATCATAGATTTTCATGCAGAGGCAACGTCAGAAAAAATAGCGTTCGGTTTTTTTTGCGATGGCAAAGCCAGTGCCGTTATCGGAACACATACTCATGTCCAGACCGCAGATGAAACGATCCTCCCGCACGGGACTGCTTATATAACAGATGTTGGCATGACAGGACCCATAAACTCGGTGATCGGAATTGAAGTGGAACAGATTATCAATCGCTTTCTCACAGCCATGCCCTCACGATTTGAAACGGCAAAAGGACAAGGCATGTTATCTGCGGTCGTCCTGGATATTGCAAAAGATTCTGGCAGATCGTCAAAAATTGAGCGACTCCAGATCAGGCACCCATAATATTTCTGAACGTATATGCGCCTGGTTCATTACATAATTGTGTTTTTATATTATTTAGACTAACATATGGATGCATTATATAGAGAACTGTCACATGAGATCTGTCGCATTATTCGACCTGATTGTTACAGGGATTCTCATAGGAACGTACCCCGATCTTATGCGCTAGGAGTAATCAGATATGACATGTTTTAATTGCACTGCAGAAAATGCAGACGGAAGGAAATTTTGTCGGGAATGTGGTCAGCGTATGGTCCATTACTGCCAGAAGTGTGGATTTGCCAATGCATTGGATGATAAATATTGTGGCGGATGCGGCATGCACGTGACCGAAAAAGAGGAAGTGACAGATAGTGAAGACCTAACACCAGTTCCCCTGACAGGAAACGTCGGTGCCTATTCTGACGCCGATATGGAGGAACTGATCAGTGAACAATCAGAATCAAAAAAGAAACGAAAGAAAGAAAAGGAAACTCCTGCTGTCTCACAGGATATCCTTGATAACATCTTTGATTCCGGTTCAGCTGATTCGGAAGAAAAAGAAGGCTGATGGCTTCAAGGGATATAAATATAAAAATTGGTGAGATCCTTCTTCATAAAGGGATAATAAGCAGAGAGCAACTGGACAAAGGATTAAACAGCAAAAGCTCCCGTTTAATGACTCAGGAAAAGATTGGGAACTTTTTGCTGGAGCTTGGTTATGTTACTGAAGATCATATAGCAGATGCACTGGGATCACAGTTTAATCTGCCGGTAATGCATCTCGATGATCTTCGCGTCAAACCTGAAATCCTTGACCTTATTCCCGAAAACATGGCCAGGAAATTCGGCATATTGCCATTATTTGAAATTGAAGGTGAGCTTACTGTTGCCGTATCGGATCCCACAGATATTCATCTTTTAGATATTGTTCGCTCACAGACAGGCTTTAGAGTCATCCCGGTGATAACGCCAGTCGCGGAAATTACCGATGCGATTGACAAGTGCTATTCACAGAAAATAGAACATCAAATTGACGGAGTTATTCAGGACGCAGAGGCTTCGGATATAACCCGCTCCGAGATTGAAGAGCTTAAAAAGGCGGGCGTTGAATTACCCATAGTGAAAATTGTGGACCGGACTCTCATGCAGGCCATTGAAGACAATGTCAGCGATATTCATATTGAACCGCGCGAAACTGGTTCTGTTACACGATTCAGGATTGACGGGATTCTGCAGGAATATCAATCATATTCGTTGAGTATACATCCTGCAATCGTATCCCGGATAAAGATTCTCTCTTCACTTGATATCGCTGAGCGGCAAAAACCGCAGGATGGCAGGATCCAGATTAAGATTGAGTCAAATGAGTTTGATATCAGGGTTTCCACGTTACCCACGCATCATGGCGAAAAAGTCGTTATGAGACTTCTCAACAGATCCTCTGTAAAAATACATGTTGATGAGCTTGGATTCGCAGAAGGTAATCGTGATGCATTTCACCGTTTAATAAGAGAGCCATACGGAATCATTCTTGTTACTGGTCCAACCGGAAGCGGAAAAACAACGACCCTCTATGCAGCTCTCAACGAAATAAATTCAATAGAGAAAAACATCATTACTGTTGAGGATCCTGTTGAATATCAATTGCCTATTATTAATCAGATTCAGGTTAACCGCAAAAAAGATCTGACGTTTGCAACCGTTCTCAGATTTATTCTGAGACAGGATCCCGATATCATCATGGTTGGCGAGATCAGGGATCCGGAGACAGCCTCCATAGCTGCGGAGTCAGCACTCACAGGGCATCTTGTATTCAGCACCCTGCATACTAACGATGCGCTGAGTGCCATCACCCGACTCACTGATATGGGCGTCGAGCCCTTCCTACTGGCACCTTCTCTCCTTGGAGTAGTCGCTCAAAGGCTTGTGCGAAAAATCTGTCCTGAATGTAAAGAATCGTACAAACCATCAAGAGCTGAACTCAACGCAGTTGGATTATCCTCTCCAGGCAAAGATGTTCTGTTTTATCGGGGTACTGGTTGTGTCCAGTGCAAGGATATGGGATATAAAGGGAGAACAGCAATCCATGAGCTTCTTGTGATCGATGACACTATCAGAGGACTTATTACGAACAAGGCCCCATTAAATCTTTTGAGCGCAGAAGCCTTAAAACGCGGGTTCAAAAATATGCGCTTCGATTGCCTGAAAAAGGTCTTCTCAGGTAAAACCTCCATTGAAGAATTACTCCGGGTTACAAGAAATATGAAATAATTGTATGGTAAAATGAGTCAATATGGCAAAAAAGAAAATTCTCATAGTAGATGATTCAGTACAAACAAGGAAATCTCTCAAGGATATTCTCTTAAAGAATAATTATCATATTGTTGGAGAAGCAAAAAATGGAACAGAGGCCATTAAGCTTATTCACAATCTTTCTCCTGATATCGTCATGCTTGATATTATAATGCCCCAAATGGGCGGGATAGAAACGCTGAGAATGCTCCGTAACATTAACCAAAACCTGAAAATCATCATGGTAAGCGCTATCGACTCAATTGACAGAGTAAAAGAGTGTATGAAAGCTGGTGCAAATCACTATATTCTTAAGCCCTTTGAAGAAGCAAAGGTGATCGAAATTATTACCAAGGTGACCGGCTCCTGATTCTGGTGTTATACCGGCACGAGCCTGCTAACGTCCGTCTGTCTTCATTATTATTTCCGAAACCGCGCCTTCAGAAATGCGAAATGTCCGAATATCAGGCTTATCATAATCAATCAGACTAACGATTACATACGCAACCTCGTCGTAAAAAGCAAGGCGTATATCTTCAGGAGAGGGATACGCTGATGATTGAGGATGAGAATGATATATGGCAATCATCTGCATCCCCTCATTTCTTATCTTCTTCATCACATGAAATTGCTCCATTGAGTCCATAACATAACTCACTGATGATCGCTCAGTATTATCCATTTCATAAACAACTGATACGATATCATTTTTTCCCGCAAGTATTCCGCATGCCTCAAAAGGATAGGCATTCTTGCAGTGTGAGAGGACTACATCCAGAAGATCCTGGGGAAGATATAATCCGGACATGATTTCCATGTTTCTGAAACTTATCGAAGGGAACAGTAGTCCTCATCGTAATCAATGAGTTCAGTAATCGTAGGGGTATTCCCACACACAGGACATGATGCATTTTTAGGCACCTTAACCTTCCTGAATGTTGTCTTAAGGGCACTATATATCAACAGTTCCCCCGTCAGCAATTCCCCCTTTTTCAGGATAATTTTCAAAACCTCGGTAGCCTGCAATCCACCAATAACCCCAGGGAGTACACCCAACACTCCTGCTTCCTGACATGATGGAACGAGACCCGCAGGTGGGGGTTCCTCAAAAAGGCACCGATAACACGGCCCTTCTCCGGGTATTATGGTAGTAACCTGCCCTTCGAATCTCAAAATGGCACCGCTTACCAGCGGCTTCCGTGACATGACGCACGCGTCATTCACCAAATATCTCGTCGGGAAATTATCGCTCCCGTCGACGACAACGTCGTAGTCTTTAATTAAATCAAGAATATCATGATTAGAAATTCTCTGTTTTAAAGCAATGATATTGACGTCCGGATTTAGAGCCTGAAAAGTATTCCTGGCAGATTCAACCTTCGGCATCCCAATCGTATCAACACGGTGAGCAATCTGCCGCTGGAGATTACTCATTTCAACAACATCATCATCGATCATCGCGATGGTACCAACTCCTGCGGCAGTAAGGTAAAAGCCCACAGGACACCCGAGGCCGCCGGCGCCGATGATAAACACTTTGGCTTGAGCAATTTTTTCCTGACCTTTGCCTCCCACCTCCGGCAGAATAATATGTCTGCTATACCGCATTACCTGATCGTCAGTAAAGTCCACTACTCTTTTTCCTTTCGTACCAGTAATAACCAGTCAGTGTCATTAATCTTTTCCACGCTCAAAACCGTTTGTCCATGATCCACCATGGATTTTGGAATATTATTTGATGCCTCCTCACTGTCCAGAAGAATCTCCAGAACCTGCCCTATCTCCATACCTTCGATTGCAAGCTTGGATTTAACAAAAGTATATGGGCAGACAAGGCCCTTAATATTTATGTGCTTATGAACAATATTTTTTTCCATTGAACACCGCCCCCGATCCTTTTCTTCCATAACAGGATCGTGCATTTATTGTAACCTGAATGAGTTAATTTTAGTACTTTTCTGAATGGGAATTCCAGTTATTGGAGAACCAAATACATACGGACAAAGAAATACGTTATTTCCCTTCTAATCTCATAACGATCGTCTTTCTGGAGATTACCGGCAAAATGTTTATTGTTTTCAATGCCCTGATAACATCTCTTTCTCGTGCATGATGAGTAAGCATCACGAGAGGAACGGCCTTCCCGTGTCGCCTCCCCTTCTGGATAACCGAAGCTATACTGATATTATATTTGCCCAGTATCCCGGATATCTTTGAAAGAACTCCTGGTTTATCAAGCACAGAAAATCTGAAATAATACATAGAAACTACATCTTCCATTCTCATCACGCTTATCGTCCTCTTTAAGACGGGCGCTACAGGCCTCCCTGATGCAGTCCGGTCTTCGCAGTTGCTCGCAATATGAACAATATCACTCACAACGGCACTCCCCGTTGGCATATCGCCAGCGCCCCTGCCATAATAAAGCGTTTCCCCAACCGCATCACCCTTGACATAAACTGCATTAAATACACCATCTACTTTCGATATTAAGAAATCCTCAGGAATCATGGTAGGATGCACCCTCAGCTGCACCCTGCCCCCCTGTTCCTTTGCAATCGCAAGCAGTTTGACTTTACAGCCGAGTTCACGCGCAAAACCAATATCCATGGGTGATAGCGACGATATGCCTTCCGTATAAACATCTTTTGCCGTAAACTGCCTGCCGTACGCAAGCGAAGCCAGAATCGAAAGTTTGTGTGCTGAATCCACACCTTCTATATCGAACGTCGGATCAGCTTCAGCATAGCCAAGTCTCTGTGCATCTTGCAGAACATCACCAAATTCCGCATTCTCCTCGGACATCTTCGTAAGAATGTAATTGCTCGTCCCGTTAATTATTCCGTAGATCGACAGAATTCTGTTGGCCACCAGTCCCTCTCGCACAACCTTGATAATTGGAATGCCTCCCGCTACAGAGGCTTCATATCCTATCTGTACTCCGTAACGGGCAGCCGCATTGAATATTTCTCTGCCGTGCGTTGCAAGTAACGCCTTATTCGCGGTAACCACGTGTTTTCTCTTTTTTATTGCATTAAGGACAATCTTCCTCGCAACACCTGTTCCGCCGATGAGCTCAACAAGAATGTCAATATCAGGATCACCAATAATATCCTCCGCCTTCTTTGTCAGCAGGGCTCTCGTCAGCCGAATTCCTCTGTCACTCTTGATATCCAGATCCGCTATCTTCCGCAGTCGTATATCAAGCCCTGTTCTCTCGCGGAGAAGTTTTCTGTTTTTCAGCAATATTCTTGTCGTTCCTGTGCCGACGGTCCCAAAGCCAACGATACCAAGGTTGATCATCTGTTTATAACCTTTTTTATTCCTTTCGAAGCCTGCCGTATCCGGTGCTCGTTTTCAACAAGTGCAAAACGCACATGCTCGTCACCACCTTCACCAAATCCTATCCCGGGTGACACTGCAACGCCAGCCTTCTGGAGAAGCATTTTGCTGAAATCCAGTGATCCCATTTTCTTGAATGTATCAGGAATATCTGCCCAGACAAACATCGTTGCTTTAGGCGGAGAAACAATCCAGCCTGCCTGCTTCAACCCCTTAATGAGAACATTTCTCCTTCTCTCATAGATATTTCTTATTTCCTCTACGCAATTCTGAGGGCCCCTGAGGGCAATAATACTGGCAATCTGTATGGGCTGGAACATTCCGTAATCAAGATAACTCTTTATTTTTACCAAAGCACCAACTAACTCTCTGTTGCCCACACAGAAGCCAACCCGCCATCCCGGCATAGAATAGCTTTTGGTCAGCGAAAAAAATTCAACTCCTACATCTTTAGCTCCGGGCACCTGCAGAAAGCTTGGCGCCTTATAGTCACCAAAAACCAGATCAGCATATGCAAGGTCATGCAGAACAATTAATTTATTCTCTTTGGCAAATGCAACTACTTTTCTAAAGAAATCAAGTCCTTCAACAACCTCTGTTGTCGGGTTGTGCGGAAAATTAATAATCAACATTTTCGGTCTCGGCCACGTCGTTTTATAGGCCTTTTCCATCTCATCAAAAAAATCCACTTCAGGACCTATAGGAACCGTCCTGACCTCACCGCCCGCAATAATCACACTGTAGGGATGAATCGGATAAGCCGGAGTAGGTGTCAGTACAACATCTCCGGGATTCACCGTTGCAAGTACGAGATGAGACAAACCATCTTTAGAGCCTATGGTGGCAACGGCTTCAGTTTCAGGATCTATATCTACCTCATAACGCCTCTTATACCATTCGCAGATAGCCATCCGTAACTGTGTGATGCCCTTGGACGCCGAGTATCTATGATTCTTTGACTTCTTTGCAGCATCTATCAACTTATCAACGATATGCTTCGGGGTAGCACCGTCGGGATTGCCCATCCCGAGGTCAATGATATCGTCGCCTCTCCTGCGAGCCTCCATTTTAAGATTATTGACAATAGCAAAAACATAAGGAGGCAAGCGTTCAATCCTGTTAAATTTAAATATACTCATATAATTCATCCGCATCCATGGAGCTTCTTACCAGGGGACCTGAACTGACATGACGAAAACCCATCTGTATTCCGGTTACCCTCAACGTATCGAAAACCGCTGGTGTGATATATTTTACCACAGGAAGATTGTTCTTTGTCGGTCTAAGGTACTGTCCTATCGTAATAAAATCGCATCCAACCTCTCTGAGACTCTTAAGCAGGCCATGCACCTCATGCATCGATTCCCCGAGGCCGAGCATAAAACCGGATTTTGTGTGTATCTCCGAAGAGAAATACTTGGCTTTTCTCAGAATCGACAACGAACGAAGATAGTCTGCATGGGGTCTCACGATAGGATAGAGCCTCCTGACCGTCTCCATATTATGATTCAAAACATCTGGACATGCGTCCACGACTATTTTTACGGCATCATTATTTCCCTTAAAATCCGGTGTCAAAACCTCAACCTTTGCTTGTGGCAGGCGTTTTCTCAGGGCCATAATCGTTCTCGCAAAGTGTGAGGCACCTCCATCCGGCAAATCATCCCGAGATACCGACGTTATGACGATATAGTCAAGTCCCATCTCCTCAGCTGCACATGCAATCTGTTCTGGTTCACCTCTGTTAACCGGTTCGGGCACCGTGCCCTTTACTGAACAGAAGCCACACGTCCTGGTGCAGTTTTGTCCCAGTATCATAAATGCTGCCGTAGGTTTTGTAAAACACCTGCTTCTGTTTGGGCAACGAGCGTCTTCGCACACCGTGGAAAGGCCGTGTTTCCTCAACAGCCTTTTTGTATTATGCTGATGAGCAACTCTTGTCGCTCTTATCCATTCCGGCAGTCTCATCTCACCGGGCCACGGAACAAGGGGCTGTTGTTCTTATGAAACAGCTTTGAGAATAAATAAAACAGGCCAATCCCGGATGACTGGCCTGTTTTATCCCATACCATAAATATCGGCTAAATCTTAACCACATTAACCGCTTTAAGGCCTTTGTCGCCCTCCTCTAGATCAAATTGAACCCGCTCACCTTCTGCGAGCGTTCTGAACCCTTCAGATGTAATTGCACTGTAATGAACAAAAACATCAGGGCCGCTTTCCTGTTGAATGAACCCGTACCCCTTCTTTTCATTAAACCATTTAATTGTTCCTTCCAATGACATAAGAATTACATCCTCCTTCTCCCTCTCCGGGCGACAAGATTAGCCCTACATTACTAAGGGTAAGAATTTATACCACGCAAGCTTCAGGATGTCAAGATTTACTGAAAATAAAAAGACTCCATATTGATTCTATTTCAGTATTATCGACCCGGGGAAAGAAAATATTTTATAATAAGATATGGCAATTTTAGATATCAGGAAATATCCGGATGCAGTACTGTCAAAAAAAGCAGAGACCGTCACCGATTTTAACGCTGATCTCCAGCAACTCATAGATGACATGACTGAAACACTGCATGCCACTCCAATCGGTATCGGACTTGCTGCCCCCCAGGTCGGCGTATCGAAAAGGCTTGCCATTATAGATCTTGGTCGAGGCACGAATACGTCTCCTCTGTACGTAATAATTAATCCGGTGCTTTCGGATAGCGAAGGGTGCATAGAAACCGTTGAGGGCTGTCTGAGCATTCCCGAAATGGAAGCGAGAATTCAGCGGTATGAGAAAGTGCGAATGAGAGGATTGAATCGCGAAGGAAGGGAAGTCGAAATAAATGCCGATGGGCTTCTCGCAATTGCGTTACAGCATGAAATAGATCATCTGGATGGATTGCTTTTGATTAACAGGCTTAGCCCCATCAAAAGAGAGTTTTTCAAAAAACGTTTCAAAAAAGTGTACAAGTCGTAAGAGTATGTGTTTTAAAGAATGAACATTATTTTCTTTGGAACTCCTGATTTTGCTGTTCCTTCCCTGAAAGCTCTTCTGAAATCTCGTGAAGATATTGTCGGCATCGTAACGCAACCTGACAGACCAAAAGGACGGGGCCACCGATTGTCCGCACCCGCTGTTAAAGAATATGCGATTCAGGCGGATCTTCGTATTATGCAACCGTTCAGCATCACATCCCCTTCATTTATTGAAACGCTTTCATTGCTGCACCCGGACCTTATCGTTGTCGTAGCATACGGTAAGGTGATCCCGCTATCTATTTTGCAAATACCGGTTCGCTGTTGTATCAATGTCCATGCATCACTTTTACCAAAATATAGAGGTGCCGCTCCAATACAGCGGGCATTGATGAAAGGAGAAACGAAGACTGGTGTTACGACAATGGCGATGGATGAAGGTATTGACACCGGCGACATACTGTTACAGAAAGAAGCCGATATAACGGATAGTGATAATGCCTATACGCTCAGCATAAAGCTCTCGCATCTTGGCGCTTTATTGCTGCTTGAGACTGTTAAGGCATTAAAAAATGGCTCCATTCATCCCCGTCTTCAGACAGGCACCCCCAGTTATGCCCCGCCCCTTAGAAAAGAGGACGGAAAGATAGAATGGACTCAGTCAGCCCAAAACATTATGAACCTTATCCGTGCTACCTATCCGTGGCCGGGAGCTTATAGCTATCTGAATAAGGAAAAAGTTACTATTATAAGAGCTCTATCGGTCCAAACCAATGCACAAGGAGCCCCGGGAAGAATTTCAGGCATATCTGAAAACGGAATCTTCGTTGAGACGGGGCAGGGAATGGTGTCTATCCTCGAACTGAAACCCGAAGGAAAAAAAACAATGCCTTTTGATGCATTTATTCAGGGAAGGCAGCTGAAAGAGGGAATGTTCTTTGAAACGTAATACCATAATGCGCGGATTCGTGTTAAAAGTCTTCTATCCCTTTCTCATGTTTCTTGGGACATTCATGAAAAACAGGAGAGAAGGCTATCAACAGATAATTATCAATATGAACAACCGTCTTGTGAGAGGAGACAGCATCAAAACGAAAAGAATACTGTTACTCCTTCCTCATTGTCTTCAGGTTGACGAATGCACTATCAGGCTGACGCATAATATCTATAACTGTGAGCGCTGCGGTAAATGTAACATAAGA
>JBFGJU010000025.1:0-14996 GCA_041577035.1 Thermodesulfovibrionales bacterium
CACTATCCCCTTCGCACGTGCATACAACCCGTTTCCTTTGATCGCGACTGACTGTATGTCAATTCTGTTTTCATGAACCCGTGCTGCCCCCTTTATTGCATGAAATTGATCCATGGGAAGAATCGTGCTGAAAAAACCTGCTTTTTTTATATTAAGATTATCGACTGAAAATCGCACCTCTCCTTCTCCCCTGATCAGTGACATACGGAACGAGAGGGTGCCGTCCCCCTGTATATTCAGTATTTCCATTACAGGCAACTGCCTGATATTGATCCCTCTGCCATGAAGCATAAGGGTTTTCTGCTCCGGCAATCGGGTGGATCCGGAAACACTACCGTTATTCACCATACATTCAAAATCCATTTCCGGGCGCGCCGTTAACAGAGAAAGAATATCCAGCTTCGCACGTATATTATCCAATATTAACAGGGCACGAAGGGAATCGTCCGAACCAATAGTATTCAAAACAACCCTTTCAGCGCGCAGGTTGTAAAAAAGCCCTTTTCGCAATTCATCTGTTTCAATCGCCATATTATATTCCATGAGAGACGTGTCAACGCGGTTCCTGATAAGACTTTTGGGCACAGCGATAAGCCAGAAACCCATGACAACGATCAAAACAACTGCCAAAATAATTCCGATTTTTTTCATCCCATAGATGACCGCCTGGCCAGCCGGAGGCACGATAACTGATTATCTCTAGTTCGAGCTCCTCCTGCTCACGCGTCCGGCTTCTTCCTCACTGGAGTATATAATGCAATCGTTATAGAAACATTCAGATGTTCGGGACTTTCGAACGTCTTTCTCATATGGGCCTTTTTTACGGAAAGCATAACCGGTGCGGTGTTGATTTCAGCAAACAGATTGACCATTTCATTCATGGTAATCCCTTCAAGAAGAATCTCTGCCTTTTCCTCAGTAAGCGTTTCTTTCAGGTCTCTCGAACCAATCGACTTTACCGTTTTCAGCTTCGATTTCATGCCGAGGGCAGTTATGAGAGAATCGAGAGATGCGGTTATGCCGTTTACCCGGGTCAGTGATGATTTCTTCTGAATTGCATCAACGCGCTCCTTGATTGACCTATATTCTTTTCCCAGAGAAGTCAGTTCGGTCAATCTTTTTTCCCGTTTGACAGCCTGGTCTTGAACAGCGCGTGCCAGGAACATTTCAGGAATAATAAGGAGAGCTAAGATACCCCCTATGAGGAAAAGCAGTGCGGTTCGCCGCGCAATCGCTGTGGGGAAATACCGTTCTATGCCATCCCATATGATTTTGACAACCCTGTTGGTTTTCATAAGGAGTCCTTCCTGAAATCAGACGGTTTAGCAACGACAGTAAAAATAGTCTCACCATTTTCAGTCATGGTAATATCCGACACAGAAACATCTGCTAAAATTCGCGAGAGATCTTCTTTCATCCTGCTGATATCGTCCATCGAACCTGCTGTTCCGTTCATCGTTATCAGGTCGCGATCAAGACTAATCTCGTCAAAGGTAACCTGTGATATATTCAGGGAGAGCTCTCGAAGGACTTCCAGCGGATCAACTCCCAGAAGCTTCTCACCTGCGTCATGCACTTCCCGCATATGTGATTTCATCTGGTACAGTTCATCAGTTATTTTTCTTTCGTCAGGGAAGAGGCCCTGATAAAACGTCCGTATTTCTCTCTCCGTTTCTGACGCCTGCTTGCGGGCAGCAAAGATGTTGAACAGAAAGAGGGCGTTCAGAACAACAGTAAGCAGTAAAAAAATAATAGCCGTAAGCTTGAGCCTGCTCCAGAACTTCTCTTCATCTTTTCTGTACAGAAAATCTCCTTTTCGCAGGTTTATTGCCGATGCAGTGAGCGCATCTCCAGCAATGGTTATTCTTTCATCCGGACGCGGCATGTCATTCCCTGTGAGAGAACCGAGTATATCCTGTGATCCGCTCCTGAGAATTTTTTCCAGTTCTATGGATGTTATCACCCGCGGATCCATATCCAGTGTTGCAAAACGCTCAATAATGCTGCTTAAAAATTCCCTCTTGACATATGCGACAAGCACATCGTGTGCATTCTCTGTCGTTCTGATAACCGTTGTGTCAAACACAATACTGTCAGGGCTGCCGATGATGAGGTTATCCAGCTCAAACGGTACTACTTTTTCAATTTTTTCCTTATCTGAAAAAGGAAGCGTTATCACCCTGAAGTCCAGTGCCGTTAAGGGAATACTCAGATAAAAATCATCAATTCCCTCGAGTGCAACAGCCTGTCCTTGTGAACTGCTCTCGATCTGCTGTACGGTCCCCTCATATTCATAACCTGAAGAACCGTCCTTTTTGTATATATACACAGAAGCAGGCATTTCAGATACAGAGACCGGCTCGTTTACATCAGAAGCTTGTATGTCGATAAATCCCGCTCTCTTCATTCCGCGTCACGTCTCCATCCAGTATGTAATGCTGTAACCGCCGTTCTTCAGTTGAATAACTGATTCAATAACTCTCTTTATATTCCGCTCTTCGGCTATACAGGTAATTCTGAAATTCGTTGCTTTTACCGCAATCTTTGCCTGCAGAGGCTTTCCAATGTCATCAAATCCAGCAACTTTAAAAATATCATATGCGTGTTCGAAGGGCGTAATCTCCCTGTAATCGGTAAGTCTTTGGGCAAGCTCGTTGGTTATTCTGTCGTCGAGAGACATTATAACAGGAATTGAAACTGTATTAATATTAACCATGTCAAGTTTTGATTTTGTCATGCTATAGACCGTGACGTACGGCAACAGCTTTTCATATATGTCCGGATCAATTCTTTGCAGCAGGAGAAATTCATCGATACTGTCCATATAATCGTTCTTTGCATTCTCCTCGGACATTGAGAGGCGCGGCGTGCTGTCTTTGTCAATCCAATCAGCAACGATATCAGCTATTTCTTCATCAATACCAAGATGACTTAAAAGAAATCTAAATGATTTATACGAATCCTCATTGAGTAATCCATTAGCCAGGATGATTGAATTAATATTCAGCTTGGCATTTTCATCTTCAACCTTGACAGATACGGTGCCCTGGAAATCTTCAGCAATTCCGGCGAGCGGCAATTCAGTTTTTCCCGGATAGGTGTAGTCATACAGTCGATCTGCCTCCCGTAATGTTTTTACTGCCAGGTGCTGACCTGACACAGCAATGAGAGACAGCCGCTGGGAATCCTTCCAGTTCTGGAGTGCTGCTGTGGTCGTATACACACCATAGGCAAATTCGACGACCAGAGCGGTAATCAATGCCAGTATCATGAGTGTCATAACCAGTGCCATTCCGCTTTCTGAAGTTTCAGACACAGCACCACTTATGCCGGCTTTTATCTGTTTCATAGTGTTTTCCCAATCTTTGGCCGCGCAATGTCTGAAACGGTGACAATGTCCTTCTGGTCTCCAATCTTCATGGCAATCGATATCTTTAGTTCATCGGGCAGACTTCCTGTGGCATTACTATCCCAGGTCTTTACCCATTGATCCTTATATTTCGCTTCGATGACAAATAATTCAACATCCTCCGACAAGATTACCCCGGCACTATTCTCCGTGGATGCATATAACGACGTAAGCTGCTTTTGCAATGACATTTTTTCATCCAGCTCATCAAAAACATAGCTGATTCTTACTATCCCCGGCACCAAAGGGGAAAAACCAGAGAAAGATATTTCTGAGGCCTGTCTTCCGTAAAAATCCCTGTCATCCAGCTTGAAGAATACCTCATCTTTGTTTCGTTCAAAAACAGCTGATTCGATTTCCCGTTTTATAATATCCAGGATGCCCCGTGATTCCTGGAGTTTCAGAAGAGAGTCATCCACTTCTGTTACCGCCCTGTAGGAAAGTGAAAAAGAGCTGTACAGGGAAACCATAATGAGGGAAAAAATTGAAATGGCAATAAGTACCTCTATAAGGGTAAACCCTTTCTGGCTGAATAAAATACTGTTTGAATATGTTTTGTTATTCATTCTTGTTCTCGATCAATTTGTCTAACCGTATCGTTTCATCTCCATTGCTCACGACAACCTCAATTGCTTTCATTCCGGGATATGAAGAATCCATGACCCTTGTTTCAAAGGTATAGTCCCTGAATGGTTCTTCAAAATATCCTCTTCCAGATGAAAGTTTTTTTTCAGCTTCATACATTTTCCCCTTGGCCAAACCTGTAGCAACAGTTATTACCGTATGCCGATCAGCAATCCCCAGATGATAATTCAGGGAATACAGAAGAGTCACCAGGAGACTGCCTATAATGGCGATACTTAACAGCACTTCGAGAAGGGTAAATCCCTCTTTTTTTTTCACGGAAATATCCGGCTGCTGAATATATAACACATATTCCTCTATTTCTGGATCTCTCATGTTTCGTTTTGAGTTATTTTTGCTCTCCCGCTCAGCGGATTGAACGAAATCATATAGGAGGTTTTGTCATCATCAAGCAGTATTCGGAAGACCTCTGATCCCGCTGTTGGTCTGAAATAAATAGTCAGTTCACCCTCTGAAACGAATCCTTTTGTCATCAGTTCAGCACTGACAACCGTTTTCAAGGCTTCTCGTCTTTCCCCCTCAGGACCGGTATATCTCACGACCTTTTCTTCAAAATCCATTGTTAACGAATATATCTCTTTTCCCGTTAACGAACTGTCATGAAGATATCTCACGATGGAAGCCAGCCTCTTGGCATCTGACTTTATTCTGCTTTCGCCAAGGACTGACAAAGACGGCATGGCGAGTGACATAAAAAGGGATATAATAAACAGCATCAACAGGAGTTCAAACAGGGTAAAACCACTGGAACAGGCAGTAACGTCTCCAGGTCGCAGATTGCGTATTTTACCTGTTTTTAATCTTGCATTATGCATTCTCACAGTTGTGCTGCGCATTCTATTCTATTGTCCAGTTATTAATATCAGCGTCGTATTTTTCACCACCTTCAGCTCCGTCAGCGCCATAGCTTATTATGTCAAAATCATTCTGCAGTCCCGGTGAGATATAGATATATGGATTGCCCCACGGGTCCGCAGGAACATTCTTCTTTTCCAGGTATCCTCCCTCCCTGTATTTCCTGGGAATCCTCCCGGCCGCTGGCTTCTGGACAAGGGCTTCCAGTCCCTGCTGTGTATCAGGATAAAATCCATTATCCAGTTTAAAAAGCTTAAGCGCAGTCTCAAAGTTCTTTATCTGGACTTTCGCACCTTCGACACGGGCATCATCGGCCCTTCCGATTATCTTCGGAGCGACAAAGGCAACGAGAATACCGAGGATAGCTACAACTACCAGAATTTCAAGAAGTGTAAAACCCGAACGCCTGTACAGGTCCGGGGGCAATAATCTCTTTTTCATAATCACACCTTCTCCATAGATATATACGTATTCATGTTATGATCTGATTCAACTGGAATATCGGCAGTAATACCGCCAGCACAATAAATGCAACAATGAGAGCCATACCTATTATCATGAGCGGCTCAAAAACTGATACAGCATTCGTTACGCTCCTGTCAAATTCATTTTCATATGCATCAGCAGCTTTTTTCAATGACTCAGCAAGTCTTCCGCTTCGTTCACCGGTTGCGATCAGCTGGATAAATACCGGTGAAAATTTCTCTAGTGACGCAGAAAGTCTTTGGCCCTGAGCGACTTTTTCTTCAGCCTGGAGCACAGCGTCTTCGAGTACTCTGTTATTAATTGATCCCGCAGATAGCTTCAACGCACTCAACATAGGCATTCCGCCTTCAATAAGAAAGCCCAGGGTTCTTGAAAACCTGGCATAATACAGGCTGTGCACGATTCTCCTGAACAACCTGAGCTTCATCGTATCAACAAAAGGACGGTATGATCTCAGAAACCATCGTACTACCGCATAACAGACAACGGCCAACCCGAGCATGACCCACCAGTAGTGAATAAAAAGATTACTCATACTTATGAGAATTCGTGTGCTGAGCGGCAATATATTTTTCGTATTTTCAAAAATTGTTACGATTTTCGGTATCACAAATGCAAAAAGGAATGAAAGAACTACAAAACTGACCCCTAGCATAATGACCGGATATATCATTGATGAACGCACTTTTGAACGGACGGCATTTTTTTTCTCAAGAAAATCTGCGAGTCTTTCAAGCACTTTATCGAGTGTACCGCTCTGCTCCCCTGCCCGAACCATGCTCCGGTAGAATTCCGGGAAATCATCGGGAAATTCTTCAAGTGCCCGGCACAGGGTCGATCCACCCGCAACCTGTTCCTTGACTGCCACAAGCATCTCACGGTAAAAAACGTTCTGCTCTGCGGCAAGTGATTGAAGGGCATCAAGCAGTGGCACCCCCGATGAAAGGAGCATGGAAAGCTGTCGTGTTACCTGAGGAATGAGTGTTTCATCTTTTTTCCTGAAAAAACGTTTTCGGTAGATACGGTGCGGTTCAACGATGTCACTGGGCAATATGCCTTCTGCTTTTATCCTGGTAACCGCATCGGCGGGGCCAGATGCCTCTATCGTCCCTGATACCCCGGAACCATCATTTTTATACCCTCTGAACTTAAAAATCGGCATAATCTTTCTGGGTAACCCGCATTACCTCCTCGAGTGTCGTCAGCCCTTTTAACACTTTCTGCAATCCATCCATATAAAGGGTTTTCATTCCCTTCGCAAGAACACTGTCCTTGATCATCCGGGCATCTGCTCTCCCTGTTATCAGTTTTCTCACGTCATTGTTTATAGGAATAATTTCAAAAATTCCCGTTCTTCCCACATAGCCGGTGCCCTTACACCCGTTACATCCGCTGCCTCTAAAGAGCATATGCGGCAATGGTATAGATTGCACTGGCTCAAAATAGCGGGCTTCCTCCTCATTTATTTCGAACGACTGCTTGCACTGGGGACAAATCATTCGCACGAGTCTCTGTGCCAGAACGGCTGAAAGAGAGGATGCAATGAGAAACGGTTCTACACCCATATCAATAAGACGCGTTATGGCGGATGCCGCATCATTGGTATGTAACGTACTCAAAACGAGATGGCCGGTAAGAGATGCCTGAATTGCAATCTCAGCAGTTTCAAAATCTCTGATCTCACCAATCATAATGACATCGGGATCCTGCCGGACTATTGATCGCAGGCCAGAGGCAAAGGTAAGGCCTATCCTCGGATTAACCTGTATCTGCCCGACCCCCTTTAGCTGGTACTCAACAGGGTCTTCTACCGTAATAATATTCTTCTCTTCCGTATGAATTCTATTCAACGAAGCATAGAGCGTTGTCGTTTTACCACTTCCGGTAGGACCAGTAACGAGGAGGATTCCATTTGTTCTGCTCAGGAAAACTTCAAATCGTCCTCTTTCTTCGCCGTCAAGACCTATCTCGTTCAATCCAATAAGTCCCTGTTTCCTGTCGAGCAATCGTAACACCGCACGTTCACCGAATGAGGTCGGGACGATTGAAACTCTTATATCTATATCACGTCCTCCGACAAGCAGGCGGATTCGTCCGTCCTGAGGAAGCCTTTTTTCTGCTATATCCAGATTTGCCATGATCTTGATTCTGCTGATAAGCGCATCCTGAACAATTTTTGGAGGGGACAGTATCTTATGCAGTAATCCATCCATGCGCAATCGCACATCCAGTTCTTTTTCATATGGTTCGATATGGATATCACTCGCTTTCTCTTTGACAGCCTGCTGTAAAAGCGCATTGAGCAAACGAATGATAGGAGCCTCTTCAGTAAGCTCAAGGAGATCTCTTGGACGTTCAAATTCCGTTGCAATTGATGAAAGGTCTTCGCCTGAGATATCCTGCATAACTTCCTCAGCAGAGCCCAATTGACCATAAAACCGGTTAATTGCATCAATGACTGATCGCTCGGAAACTTCAAAGGGAAGGGGGTGGAGGCCGAACTGGCTTGAAAGATCTCTCAAGGCGAGCAGCCCTCGTTTGTTAGCAACAGCCGCAACCAGTCTTCCGCCTTCTCTTTTCATTGGCATGATGAGATTACTTCGTGCAAAGGAAAGCGGAACTTCCTGAATAAGGGATATATCAATATCTTCGTCTTTTATAGCATTGTCGGGTTCCATATCTTAAACAGTATAAGCAGATTTCAGATACAATCAGGATAACCCTTTATTGTTTGTCATGCACGGTAACACCGTTTCATATGCGTTCCATCCAGCTATTGTCTCATTCCCCGTGATTCACTGTTTTGATCAATCTGCATCCTGTAGTTCGGTTCCGCATATTTAACTTCAGGCATCGACGAAAACTCTTCAACTGCGTCTTCTGTAGGCTGCCCTTCCCTGAGGCGTATGTGATAGACGCCGATCATATCAAACAATTTTATTATTGACGCACCATGCGCAGAGATGATCTGTTCAGCTGTTTCTTTGGTAATATCATCTCTAAATTTCACCATCAGCTCTCCCGCCACATACTGCTTTTCTGTCTGAGCGAACGCCCTGCTCTTCTCCCGGGTAATGTCTTGAAGGTCTTTTTCATTTTTCACGATGTGAGGAGTAATAAAGACTAACAGATTTGTTTTTAACTTTGACGTTCTTTCAGTTTTAAAGAGCCATCCCAGAACAGGGATATCACCAAGCAAAGGAATCTTCGTTGAATTGTCTACCTCTCTTTCCTGAATTAATCCGCTAATAACAACCGTCTGGTTATCTTTTACCACAACTGATGTATTGGTCGATCGGACGGTCGTCGTCGGTCCGACATTTATAAGAATGTCTTCATCGAGTTCTGGTTTCACAGCGGATATCTCCTGGAACAAAATAAGCTTTACAAAATCTCCTTCAGTAATCTGAGGAGTTATTTTCAGGATTATTCCGACATCAGTCCGTTCGATGGACGTCAGGACCGTATTCGTTGTGGAAATGTCACGCTCTCTCGAACCAACAAAAGGGACGTTCTCACCGACATGAATTGTTGCCTCCTGATTGTCGGATGTCAGTATCTGCGGAGTTGAGAGAACATTTATGGCACCTTCAAATTCATCCAGATTGAACAGCGCAGCAAATCCGGGGATCGTTAATGTCGCTGTAGTAATCTCACCAGTTTCGGGATCAATCGTATTAACGTCAATATCAAGGAAGTTACCTAACCCCCCACCTGTAAGACCTGTAAGTCCGAATATTAAATTCTGAATATCTGTCGGATCAACTGATCTGAAACCGCCGATCGCGACTGGTTCATCATTATGCGTCGCTATCACTCTCCACTGCGTTCCAAGCTCCCGCAGTTCATCAATCGAGGCCTCTACGATCATCACCTCAACATAAACCTGTCTCCTTCTCCTGTCTAACTGTTTTATGACATGAATGAGATTTTGATAATCTGAGGGCGAAGCAACTATGATAAGCGCATTGGTAGCTTCATCTGCGGTAACGGATATCCCTCCTGCGGCTTCGAAGGGCGTCATCGGCGCACCCGTTTTGTCCGTATCTCTGGTTTTGGGTTGTGCGCCCCGGATGATCCCTTCAAGGACCTCTGCAAGTTCACCCGCATCAGCATTCTCAAGAAAATAGACATTAATTCTTCCCTGGGTACCGGGTGACGGGACATCGAGAGCAGCTATCAGAGACTTCATTGATTCCCTTACTCCCTTATCACCAAAAAGAATAACGGCATTTAAGCGTTGGTCTGCAACAGCCCTGCCGTCCTCTGTTCTGATAGCTTTTCCTCGCACCGGAGAGACCGTCCGGCTTGTCATACCCTGATTCAGGATTTTCGCGACTGTTTCTGCACTTGAGTGCTGGAGAAAAACAATATCCTGCTGGGCTTTAGCTCCTGGTTTGTCTATAGCCTCGATAATATTCAAAATTTTCTGTATATTCACTCCTGAATCGACCACCAGAATCATGTTGCCCGGGCCGAATTCAGATATATGCCCGTTTCTTGATACCATCGGCTGGATAAGATTGAAGGCATGTTCCGAAGATATATCTTTCAGAGAAATAATTCTTGCTATAAAACTTTCGTCGAGCGTTTGTCTTTCAGTGACTATATCAATACCTTTCTGTTTTGCTTCGGCAGCAGGAATGATTTTGTATACGTTCAGGTCTCCTGAATGCACGACCGTGTAACCTTTGAGCTCCAGAATGGATGTGTACAGTCTAAATGCGTCATGAATGTTCAGTTTAGTCGGCGCTATAATTGTTATCTTTCCTTTGACCCTGTCATCAAAGATAAAATTCTTTCCTGTAATCTCACTGATGAACTTCGTAACTGTTGCAAGATCAACATCCACAAAATTAAAAGTGACATCCTGCTTATTTCCTGTTTCAGCCAAGGAATAATCAATGAGGGAGAGGAAAATAAAAAAAGAGCACAATATGATGACACAGGAAAACCACAGTGAACGATTCTTCGTCATATCTGTATACCCCTTCTGGCAGTCAAATGGTTATTCCATATGGTATTCATATTCATCGTGAATGTTATCATTCCTTCCCTTTATCTTATTTGGTATGTCATGGTCATCTTCGATCCATTTCTAATAATATCCAGCTGCACCCGGTCCATGCCCTGCAGGGCAGTGAATGCCTGTAGGGCATATTCCGGATGAGAGATATCAAACTCGTTGATCCTCAGCAGGACATCTCCGTTCTCCAGGCCAAGGCTCTGATAAATACCCTGAGGCCTTACTTCGCTCAAGACAAATCCTTCCTGCTTGCCGCCCATATAATTTGGTAACAGACGTGCATCAGTCATAAGTTCTTTTGGGTTAGCAATGGCACGATGGACTTTTCGTTGATCAAGATAGAAGGTATCATCAGAAATCTTTCGTGAAAATTGAGCGGAAGCCGTGCCCGTTCCCTGTCCCCTCTTTGAGGTTTTTCTTTGAGATATATCGGCGATCACCATCTCATGCATGCTTTCACCACCTCCCACAAAAACCCGGTCTTTTTCAATGGTACCGAGTGTTCCGATTCCGTAGACGGCATCACCTGCACGAAATACCTCCTGATGCCCTGTCTGATCCATAAAGATCGCGAAACTAACACTTTCATGTCCGGACACAACACCGATGAGGGTCAGATTGCCACTGTCCTGAGGAGCTGATGCAGCGGAAAGACGAAAAAGTTCGCCGCCAGGAAATCCGAAGGGATTGTTTTTTACGATAACCGCGTAATCCTGAAAATCCAACTGCATGCCCTTTCGGACAGTCCCACTGCCGCTTATTTTCTTTTGTTTGTTTTGAACCGATATTGCAATAAGATTCCTTATGAAGAACAGAACAGCGATAATGAGAAGAAATCCCAAACCGATATTGATCATCAGGATAAGTCCTTGATTTTTCTTTAAACTTACTCTTTCCATCGCTTACAAAGAATACCAAAAGAAGTTAAGGATGTCAAAATAAGCGCCCGGAACATGCATACTGAATTATTGACGCGAAAAGATCCGCTGGAATGAGGGGTGAATACAACACGCAACGTATTCGTTCAGGATAAGTGTGCTTTTCCGTTAAAAATTGACTTCCTCAGGTCGTCAATTTTGTTTTGTATCTCAATGAGCTCTTCCCTGAATCTTTCATCAGTTAAAGAGTCCAGCTTGTGAGATTTTTCAAGGAATAATATACCGAGTTCTGCTATTTTCTCAGGCAGTTCATGAAGGGTCGCCTCGCCCTTGACATAGCGGTTTCCTCTTTTAACGGCTTTATCTACTATCTCGTTAAGCTCTTTGTCCATAGATCAGTGATATAGAATATGTGCGTTTTACTGTATCAAATTTTTCTGACATCGTCAAACAGAAATTAACATCTGTGCATTAATCCCGGTACCGTTCTTTGACAAATTCCATTTCATCATTCCGGGTCTTCAACCGTCCTCTCAGCTTTTCATCAAGCAATTGTCCAAGAATTTTTGAGTAGACAGGGCCCGGTTGAATATTAAGTTTTTGTAAATCAGCTCCCTTCAGTAACGGCGTGATGTTTTTCAATGCTATAAGAAAGTGGGAAATTTCCTTTTTTATACGAGTATCGCTTGTTATTGCCATTGCAAACAGTATGCTTTCAATTTTCCTGTGGATCAACAGATGATAGATATCTGCGGGATCATGCAAGGGGAGGGCTTTGCTTATGTCTGTTGCATCGATATAGTTTTTCATAATTATTTCTTTAATCTGCAGAGGCATTGAAAGCCTATCGAGGGCGTCACTTTTTTCCGTTTCGGCAAGGCTTGAAAAAAGTGCCATGAGGTAGAGAATCCCTATGTCGGCCTGTTCTCCAAGATAAAGGAGGTTATACCATGCAATTGTCTCATACATCGACGACAGTGTTGCTTCAAGCTTTTCATCAAATATCAGATGCTGATGAATTACCTTCAGAAGGCCGTAATCTGACAACCTTTTTAATGTTCTGACCGGGTGCGTTTCGCTAAAAGCCAGAAAGAATTCTTCATATAATCGCGATCCGGAGAGTTTTTCGAATAAATTCATTTTTATGGTTGATTTTATGAGATTTTCAGTGTGTTTGCTCGGCTTGAACCCGAAACGTTCGGAAAATCTTATAGCACGGAATGCACGTGTCGGGTCCTCTATGAAGCTGAGGTTATGTAACACCCTTATTGTCTTCTCCCGTATATCCCGCTGTCCTCCAAAAAAGTCTAAGAGCATACCAAAGTCCTTCTGATTCAGTTTTATGGCAAGGGTGTTTATGGTAAAATCCCGCCGATAAAGGTCTTTTTTGATGGATGATGTTTCAACCGTCGGTAATGCCCCGGGCGATTCATAATATTCAGTCCGCGCTGTCGCAATATCAACTCTCAGCCCATCTGTTATTATTTTGGCAGTCCCAAATCGTTGATGAGACCTTACTTTCTTCTTTAATTTCTTGCTTAAGGCTTTTGCAAAAAGAATTCCATCCCCCTCAATAACAATATCTATATCAAGATTCTTCTGCCCTAACAACAGGTCTCTTACAGAGCCTCCAACGAGGTACGCACTGTATCCCATTTCATCCGCTGTCTCAGCAGACTCTCTTAAAATGTCAAAAACTTCCTGAGGATATCTATCACGGAGCCATGTTGATAAATTTCTTCCTGCTGCAGGCTTTGCAGGCATATCCTCTTTGTCGAGCTGTCTCCTTCTCAAAAATTCTTCATAGAGAACCCGGAGCAAATCTGTTCTTGTTATAGCGCCCACGATAACCTCGTCCTGTACCACCGGCATGAACCGCTGATTCTGTTCGACCATCATGGCTTCAACATCTCTAATCGGCGCATGAGTATCAACAATTAACGCCTCTGTAGTAGAAAAATCCTTGCACCTGTTTTTCTTGAACCCGTGGAAGAGTGCCTTTTCAACTATTTCCCGCGAAATTAACCCGAGGTATTTTTCGTCCTGTACCACCGGAAGCACATTAACTCCGTATCGTGTCAGAGTATCTTCTGCTTCCTTTATGGAGCTATCCCAGGGTATTGTGATGACCGGACTTGTCATGATATCGGCTGCCACTTTTCCCGGTTTAACGTACTCCGGAAGAAGGTATAAAACCTTATCAGAGACAACTTCGATAGATGCCTCCTTTATCGTCGCAGACGCTGCAGTCGGATGCCCACCACCGCCAAACTCTCTCAATAATCCCGCAACATCGCATTCAGGCACACGGCTTCGGGCGACCATTAAAATCTTGCCTTCCATATTCAACAGAAGGATTACCGCGTCAATGTCTTCCATATCCATGATTCTGTGGGCCAGATGTGCTGCATCACCAATATAATGCTCCCGGGACGCTTTTGCGATTGCTATCCTGACTCCCCTGATAACACTCTCCTTCAACGATTTTACCAGCTCATTGAGTAGATCCAGTTCCTCGATATTCAGACCTATTTTCAGGAAATTTGAGACAATGTTCAGATTAGCACCTTTTTTTAACAGGTATGAAACAGCCAGTACATCTCTCTCAGTTGTGGTCGGGAAGAGAAGACATCCGGTTTCTTCATAAATGCCGAGAGCGAGAATCGTGGATTCCATCGGTGTTGGATGAAGTTTCTTGTTTTTCAGTAGTTCTGTGAATATCGTTGCCGTAGCCCCGACATCCTCAATCTTTTCCAGTTCACCTCTGATATCATCCGTTACGAATGGATGATGGTCATAGATGTGAATCTTGAGATTCTTGTTCGAGAGCACCTCTGAAAACCGTCCTATTCTGCCCGGTTGCTTCGTGTCAACGATAATTAACTTCCTGACTTTTGACAATTCGATATCTTTAACGCGTTTAATCTCAACAGGATGAAAAACCTCAATAAAATCTCTTAGTTTTCGCTCCTGAGAACCGGGGAATACTATAACGGCTTTGGGATACAGTTTTTTTGCTGCCACCATTGAGGCAAGTGAATCGAAGTCCGCATTAATATGGGATGTAATAATATCCATGATATAGTTGTAGCAGGAATCAGGCAGAAAAACAAAAGAAATTTTAGCCCTTAACTGTTTTTCATCATATTTTCATGGTCGCCCGTAACACTCAAAGAGAAGGAGTACAGCTCACGTATTCACAATAAACGACAGTGTATTCACTTGTCGTATATTACAACCTTATTTCTCCCGCTGTTTTTTGCTTTAAACAACGCGTCGTCTGCAAACGTTATCAGGTCCTCATGTTCTTTTACGTTATCATGAGGGTAGTTCGCAATTCCTATACTCACGGTTATTTTTTTCCGGCCTTTCAAGTATTTAAAGTTATGCCTGCCAATCATGTTCCGTAATCGTTCAGCCTCCTTGAAAGCACCTTTCGGCGGAGTTTGCGGCAGTAGCAAAATGAACTCCTCACCTCCATAACGGGCAAGGACATCGCTCTTACGAATACCTTTCTTCAAAACCTGCGCAAATTCTTTAAGAACCTTATCACCGACTTTATGTCCGTATGTATCATTTATTTTTTTAAAATGGTCGATATCCAGCATCAGGCAGCTGGCCGGCAAGTTGTATCGTTCGCTCCGGCTGAATTCTTCTATGCTGCGGTGATAGAAATACCGAATGTTGTATACGCCGG
>JBFGJU010000026.1:0-14756 GCA_041577035.1 Thermodesulfovibrionales bacterium
TATCGTCTTCTTTAAACTCTGTCTTCTTTTTTGAAACCTTATTTCCCTCGCTGTCAAAAACCTCGATTTTCGAGAAAAAGGGTTCAACAGACCCGACAAAGGTAATCGTGATTTTTTCCGGAGGGGCATCAAGAACAGCATCCTGATCCGGATTACATTCCAGTATATACACATGTGCAGACGCGAATACCGGCATGAATACCATTATCAGGCAATAAACAATAATTTTTCTCATGGCACCTCCTTACAATGCTATATGTTATCATGCATATTCGCTTACAGCAAACTTTCGATTACTGCCGTACTTGCGGGATCATCCCAGTGTCTCGGTCCGATAATCTTTTCCCGTATAATACCTTCCTTGTCAGCGACGTACGTCTCAGGCACTGCGGTGACCCCGTAGGCAAAAGCGAGGTCAGTGTCAGGATCCAGAAGCACCGGCATCGTATACCCATTTTCCTTCATGTATGTAACGGCCCGTTTTGGATCATCCCGATACAATATCGTCAGCATCTGAAAAGGCTTTCCCTGCATACGGTCATGGAGCCGCTGCATGGACGGCATTTCCTCTCTGCATTCCTTGCACCACGTAGCCCAGTAGTTTATGAACACAACGGTCCCCTGCAAATCGGCAAAATTCCAGGTTTTTTCAGTGCCAATCCCTTCGACATCCAGTTCTAAAAGACTGAATGCCGGCCCTTTAAGGCCTACGGCAACCACTGTTTTCGGTCTGTCGTCACCTTTCGGAAGAGAAATAATTACAACTGCTGCGATTCCAAGAATAAGCAGCATTACTATTTTTCTCATCGTATCTCCAGCACCGTCATATCCACAGACCTGTTATCGTGCCTTCTGGTCTATCAGCTGGATCAGCTGTTCAGCTTTCACAGCGCCGCCGACACGCGATCCATCACTAAAGAAGATTGTCGGCGTACCACTGATTCCCAGTTTTTGAGCAAGTTGGAGAGTCTCATCGATCACTTTTGTTTCGCATGTTGGAGGTGGAATCGATTTTTTTGCGTATACATCTTCAAGCATTTGAATTGCCTTGTCATTCGACTCTTCACAAACAATCGCCTTTGACTTATCATAGGCCTGTGGATGCAACTTAACAAGCGGCATCATTTTCAAATAAAAAGCAATATCATTTCGCTGATCCAGAACCTTCTTCATCTCCTGATGAAGTTTTTCGCAATATGGTCAATCCGGATCATCAAATACGATGACCGTATGCTTTGCTTTTGGATCGCCCATAACCAGGGCATCGTCAAGCGGTATCAGCGCAATATCGATTTTGTTGATCTCATCAAACCGTTTTTTTGTCAGGTTGGTCCGTGAGGCAACATCAACGATAGAACCAAGAAATACCTTCTTATGCTCTGAGTCCAGATATACAATGCTTTTCTGACCCTTAGCTTCAATTACCACCTCCCAAAGCCCCACAATTGGAGCAGGATTGATAGATAGTATCTTGATATCCGGATCCAAAGATTTCAGTGCCCTGCCAGCGTCATCAGCGGTAAGAACGGGTTTATCCTCAGCCTGGACAGCGTCAGGGATCAGTTGAATAACGATGGATATAACAATAAAGGCCAGAAAACCTATTCTCAGTATGCCTCTAAACATTATTCACCTCTTCTTTCTCTAATTTTTGATACCATAAGATAATTATATGAAGACATTATGAAGGGACACACTAAATTTCCCTTCTTCCTTCGAGTGCCTTTCCCAGGGTTACTTCATCCGCAAACTCTATATCACTTCCCATCGGCAGTCCATACGCAATACGGCTTACCCTCACAGGAAGCGGAATCAGTACCTCTTTGATGTACTGAGCGGTCATTTCACCTTTTGTATTCGGATTGGTAGCAATAATCACCTCCTGAACAGATCCGCTTTTCACCCTCGCGATAAGCTCCTTTATCTTTAACCGGTCCGGGGTAATACCATCTATAGGTGACAGAGCTCCTAAGAGCACATGATAGAGGCAATTAAAATTCTTTACCCGTTCTATCACAAGTATGTTACTTGGTTCTTCAACAACACAAATTCTGCTTTGATCCCGCAAAGCATCGCTGCATATTTCACAGACCTTATTTTCCGTTATGTTATAGCATTGTTCGCAAAACCGTGCCTTTTGGGTGACTCCCTCTATGGCGCGCGCCAGTGCCAGCGCCTCCTGTTCCGGCAGTGAAAGGATAAAGAAGGCAAGACGTTGTGCGGTTTTCCTTCCTATGCCTGGGAGTCGCGTCAGTTCATGTATAAGGGTTTCAATAATTCCATGCATATAATATCCAGTTTCAGTTCTTATTTACCGAGGAGATTACCGAGATCTCCGAGCCCCGGTAAATTGAGTCCCCCTGTCAATTTCGACATCTCTTCATTAACGAGTTCTTGTGCTCTCTTAATAGCTTCATTGGTTGCAGCGATCATAAGATCCTGAAGCATTTCCACGTCATCAGGATTGACGACGTCCTTTTCAATATTGATCGAGATAATTTCTCCTGCGCCGCTGGCAACGACAGTAACCATGCCGCCCCCCGCTGTTGCTTCAGCGGTTTTCTTCTTTGCCTCTTCCTGTGCTCTCAGTACTTCCTGCTGCATTTTCTGAGCCTGCCGCATCATATCGCCAAGCATTTTCTTAGACATGACTTCCTCCATTCTTAATTTTTTTCGATTGATCTAACGGTATTATATCAATAATTCTTCCCTCAAAAAGTTCCAAAGCCTCCCGGATCACCGGTTCCTTTGAAATCTTTTTTTTCAAATCTTTTTTTCTCATCTTTTTCTTGTGTAATAACTGAAGGATAATGGTAATAGGAGACCCGATTTCTTGAGACAGCTCCTTTTCAAGCACGGTGAGGTTCTTTCTTATCGCATCTTCAAAAACCGCCTGTCCTCCGTTCAGCACCATAAACAGTTCGCCGCCCTGTAATGATATATCAGCCTGTGCGATCTTTGAAGCAAGCGGCGGATCTATTCTCTTGAGCACCCTTTCCCAGACAGATGAAATATCAACGCCAGCGGCTTCAGGTCTTTCCGGTGCCGTATCCTCTTGAGTTGTTTCATTTACCGGTCCGATTTCCTTTTCCTGCGACGGTTGCGGGGAACGGCGTACCGGTTCAGTCTTCCTGCCCTTTTCAATAGCATCAGGTGATTCCTTCTCAGATTGCACTGTCGTGCTGTTTCGGTCCGGGGATCTCGTGTCTTCAGGCGGAGAAACTCTTTTGCTTAATTTATCTATGTTTTCAATGACGTCTTTTATTGATTTCATCTTACTCATAAAACTTGTTCTTATGAGAGACATCTCAAGTGCCAGTCGTGGTGATGAGGCATTTCTCACCGCCGTTTCAGCCTTCATTATCTCCGAAAGCATGAGGGTAAGCTGGTCCTCTGATGTTGATGACACCATATGCTGTATCGCAACCATTTCCTCCGTGCTCAGATCCAGAATAAGTTCTGGATTTTTTACAACACTCGCAACGAGCACGTCTCTAAAAAACTGAACAAGCTCTTTCGCAAATATTTTTAAATCAGCGCCCTGGTCAGCGAGCAATTCGATTGACTCAAGGATTTCCTGCCTGTTTCCCTCGATAATCGCCTCCGCGACCCGTGACAGTATTTCAAGATCAGCAAGACCCAGCAGATTTTTCAGATGCTCTTCCGTCACCTCGTGCGTAAAAGATGACAGCTGATCAAGAATAGTCAGTGCATCTCGCATACTCCCTTCAGACGCGCGCGCGATGAGCGATAACGCTGAAGCAGAGACCGGTATGTCCTCTTTAGAAGCTATCTCCTGCAGTCTGGTTCTGATTTGACTACTCGATATTCGTCTGAAAGGCATATGTTGGCAACGGGACAATATCGTAGCCGGTATTTTCTTTAGCGCCGTGGTTGCCAGAACAAAAATAACGTGAGACGGAGGTTCTTCCAGCGTCTTCAAAAGAGCGTTGAATGCCGAGCTTGAAAGCATATGTGCTTCATCGATGATATAGACTTTATATTTCCCGATAGCAGGTGCGTATTTGACCCGTTCCCTGAGGTCCCTTATATCATCGACACTGTTATTTGAAGCACCATCAATTTCTATTACATCAACTGCAGAACCTTCTGTAATAGCACTGCATGAGTCGCACACACCACATGGCGCTGGCGTCGGCCCCTCGCTGCAGTTCATGGCCTTCGAAAGAATTCGGGCCGTCGATGTCTTACCTACTCCTCTCGGTCCGGAAAAAAGATAGGCATGGGCTATTCTTCCCTGAGAGATAGCATTTTTGAAGATATTGGCAATCGGCCCCTGACCTGATAGGTCATCGAAGCTCTGCGGCCTCCACTTGCGTGCTAAGACGAGATAGCTCATAATTTTTTACGAAAAAAGTGATTCTTTATGTATAACGGGAAGTGAGCGACGGGTTTATATATCTTATAGCTGAAAACCTTTACCCATTATTAATAACTCACTATTCTCTTTTTGCAGTCCGGGAACGACTAACTGCGGCACACATGCAAAATGATTATCGCTGCTTCCTTCCGGACCTGACGAGATTCACACCCGCCTGTTGCGCAGGGCCGCTCCCCGACTGCAAACAAAGTGAATACGTATATGCCATTTCAGTACGCATTTCTTGCAGCACAGTATTCACCGCGCATAATGTAAAGAAATATTTTAGCATAACTATTCAAAGATTGTGCATTCTGGTGGCACAAGTTCTGTTAGACAACGCAGCAGGGGGATACTTAACTCTTCTTTATTATTAAGAGGTTGCATGCCCTCACTCCACTTTAAATGTTCAGGAGCTCGAGGCCTAGCCGGCCCGCAATGCATCAATGATATTCATTCGTGCCGCACGTACTGCAGGCAGTACACCACCGACGAATCCCATAATCAGTGAAAAAGAGATCGCTTTATATATAATGTCAAAAGTCAGCGTAAAACGAAAGGCCAGTTCAGAAAATGTCTGAAAGTTCATCGTTGATACGGTAAACCACTGAAGAAATGAGGCAAAAAACAGTCCAACGGTGCCACCAATGAGACTGATACATAACGATTCCAGAAGAAACGCTATAAGAATATTTTTCCGTTTGAAACCAATGGAACGTAACGTACCGATCTCTATTGTGCGATTTGCAACTGAAGCATACATAGTGATCATGGCGCCGATGATAGCACCGACAGAAAAAATAACCGTCAGAGACGTACCCAGGATCCGGAGAAATTTCGACATCATTTCAGACTGCTCGGCATAATAGACAGTTTCTCTTTTGGTTTCAAGGGTAAGCCGTGGATCGCTTTCAATGCGCTCCTTAAAGTTCCTGAAATCCGAAGCAGGCGCAAGCCTGAAGAGCAGCGACGAATATACATGCCGTCTGAAGGCCTGCATGAGTTGATCAGCATCTGCCCATATTTCGGATCCAAACCCGGTGGTACCGGCATCAAATATACCAACAACGTTCCAGTCACGCATCCCAAAATGCAGGGTTTCACCGATATTGCCACCTTCAAATCTTTTCGCTATGCTTGATCCGGCAATAATTTCCGAGCTTCCCTGGCGCGGCATTCTCCCCCGTATGAGCTTGACCTGTGGACGCAATAGCATGGAATGAGATCCGATCCCCCTGATGACAACATTGGAAGGCTTGTCAGTATCCCTTTTGGGGAGGCTTATGAGAACGACTATTTCTCGTGCAAGTAACGGCCGTCCTTCAGGACCACCCGCGATCTCGGGTTGCGATTCAACAACAGACGCATCGCGATGTATAATTCCACTCTGTACTTCGGATACGGATCCCTTACGAAGTACGAGGACGTTATGGTCTGATCCTGTTTCGACGAGTGTTTTTTCCAGTCCTTCTGCCAGCATCAAAATTGATGCGAACACAAAGACAACAAGGGCCATGCCTGACGCAGTCAGCACTGTTGTGAGCTTCCGTGTTAATAAATTCCGGACACTATATGAAATCGGTATCTTCACTCAGCCTATTCCCCGCAAACCCTCAGCTATCGTATTCCGTAAAGTCTGATAGGTTGGAACAACCGCTGCTAAGATTCCGACAAAGAGGGCCGCAATAATATCCAGAATAATTGTTTCAGGTGCGACATGAAAAACCGGGAAATAGGTGCTCATTGCCTTGCCAAAGTTCCCAACTGCTGGAAAAGTAAGGAAAATTCCCAATACGCAACCAATTATTGTGATAAACAGCGATTCACCGAAAATGAGCCCTGCGATACGCCATTTGCCAAATCCTAATGTCTTGAAAACCGCGTATTCCCCTGTCCGTTCCCGTGTCGTCATTGCCATCGTATTGGCAACAACCGCCAATATGATAATGATAATCACCATTGATACGAGCTGTATAACAATGACAATCGCTTCACTCATAGAAACAAAACCCAACTGGAATGCTTTCTCTGTTTCAGTAAGTGTTTCAGCGAGCGTATTTCTAAACGTATTATCGACTGAAAGAGAGACCGCTGCGGCACGTTCCGGATCTGCTATACCGATAACATAAAAACCAACCTTGTCAGCGCGCCCGTGCGAGGTTTTTTTGACTGTTTCATTCATATAATCCCAGTGGAAAAAAAACTGTGTTTCATCAGTCCCCTTGTCCCTTCCCCGGTATATACCCCTCAAAATAAACTCCCAGTTACCCGGCATAATGGTTCCTTTTAAAACAATGGGATCACCAAGTTTCCACCCAAACTTTTTGACTATCTTCTCCCCGGCAATGACCCCTTTTCTATCTTTTTTGAAAGCAGCAAGATGATCAGCAGAAATCAGGAATTCCGGATAAAGATCAAAGTATGTTTCGTGATCAACAGCAAAATTCGGAAAAAAATTCTTTTCCTCAATATATATACCGCCAAACCAGTTGCCGTATGATAGTTTGGTGACACTATCAATATGTCGGATTTTTTCTTTATAGGACAGCGGCAGCAAAAACACCAGTGAAATCGCGTTTCTGGTTACCAATCGTGTTGCTGAAGAAGCTTCAACACCGGCGTACCACGCGCTCACGACTGTTCTGAGAAGACCGAAAGAAAGGATGGCAACGGTTATGCCGAGAATGGTCAGGGAAGTGCGAAGTTTTTTTCTGAATGTATTTCTATAGAGGAGTTTGAGAATGTTCATTGAGAACACCTTTATCGAGATGTTTGATGACATGAGCCTTTTCAGCAGCACGGGGATCATGGGTTACGATGATAATCGTTTTTTCCAGATCGCTGTTCAGGCGTGCCATAAGATCCAGCACCTCTTTCGCTGATTTTCGATCGAGGTCACCAGTGGGCTCGTCAGCAACGAGAATGAGAGGATCCGTAACCACAGCCCGAGCTATGGCAACACGCTGCTGCTGTCCACCTGACAATTGTCCGGGGTAATGGTCCATCCGGTCTAAAAGATTAACGACTTCAAGAGCTGTTCTGGCATGCATTCTTTTTTCCTTCCTCGACAGCCCGGTGAGCAATAATGGTAATTCAACATTTTCAAACGCAGTCAAAACAGGGATAAGGTTATAAAACTGGAAAATAAACCCGATATTCCTGCTCCGCCACTCTGCAAGTTCGGTTTCTGAGAGGCTCTCAATATCTATGCCCGCAACATGAATCATGCCGCTGTCCGCTTTATCAATACCGGCAATTAAATTAAGAAGAGTGCTTTTGCCGGAACCCGAAGGTCCCATTAAGGCCAGAAATTCACCTTTCTGAATAGAAAGACTGATATCCTGGAGTACTGGTATAATCTGGCTGCCGCGTGTATAGGATTTAAAGAGATTCTTAATCTCAATGATGATTTCCTGCTGTTCCATTTATTCTTCGATAATGGCAATCTTCGTGCCGTCTTTTAAGCTCTCCGGTGGTTGCAGAACAATCTTGTCACCTACTGATAATCCATCAAGAATTTCGACCATTTCATCAAATACATCGCCCGTTTTAATCAGTCGTTCTTTTGCATAATTTTCAGTCGCGAGAAAAACGATTTTTTTACTGTTTCGATTTACTACTGACTTTTGATCAACGGCAATCCGTGAAGAAAATTCTTTCGGATTCAGGGGTCTCTCGAGAAATGCTACCTTGGCGCTCATCTCCGGCAGAATTCGGCTGTCTTCCTCCAAAAATTTAACCTTTACCAGAACACTCGCACGGGTGCGGTCAGCAGTTGGAACAATCATATGAACTACACCCCGAAAACGTGTGTCAGGAAGCGCATCAAGATATATCTCACACGGTTGGCCCACGTTTACATAGCTGAGACTTGACTCGGAAACATCAACTTCAGCCTGTAATGAGTTCATTGCAGCAATCGTAACAACTGCCGCCTTTGCTTCAGCAGCAGCACCGATCGGCGTAACAATGTCACCAATATCAGCATTCTTTGTAAGAACCACCGCATCAAACGGAGCTCGGATATTGGCATATTCTACCGTTACTTCAGCACTGCGAAGCGCAGCCTCAGCAGCTTTAATCGTTGCATCCGCTGCCGCAAGACCTGCAACAGCTTTCTTGTATCGTGCATCCGCAGCATCATAATCACCTTGTGATACCAGTTCATTCTGTAATAACTCCTTCTTTCTGTTGCGGTTCAATAACGCATCATGGAGCTCGGCTTTCGCTTTTTCACGTTCAGCCTGTGCCAGCTCAAGGTTGGCAGTCGCCTGCTGTGCTGCAGCCACAGCATCCTCATTTTCAAGCATGGCTAAAACATCTCCCTTTTTTACCTCATTCCCTTCTTCAACAGATATGGAAATGATACGGCCGGTTATCTTTGACGCAACCGCAGCCTTACGCTGTGCAACCACATAACCGCTTGCATTTAATACGGTTATAGACTGAGAAGGGTAGATCTTCCTGACAACGGTTACCCTGACCGCTGTTCTCTTGACGATTATGCCTGAGATGTAAAGAATGCTGAACAGAACAAGAAGGATGAGGATTCCTGCGATAAAAACCCTCTTTTTTCTGCTGGTTCCCCGTTCAGAAATTGCACCTTTGTCTATTCTTAATTTTGAAAGCGTCTCATCAGGCATTGATTGAATCCCCAGAAAGTATGTTTGCTTTGTATTATACCAAAGTGATATATCGCCGGGTATAATGGCTGTGAAATAACCGTATAGTCATCCCGGACACGATGAACAAACGGCACAATTTATGCCGTACTTCTACTCTCTTTTCAATGAACCTATTACCCGTAACATCAGCGAAGTGCAATGGCGGAGAGAGAGGGTATACTTTGCTGCGCTGCGCTTACCTTACTCTTATTTTCTTCATATGAAGCCAATTACGCGAAGCTTTAGCGTAGTGTAATGGCGGAGAGAGAGGGATTTGAACCCTCGGTGAGTTTTACCCCACACACGATTTCCAGTCGTGCACCTTCAGCCGCTCGGTCATCTCTCCCCTGTTGAGCCTGCGTTTTCAGGAAAAATATTTAGAATATTACCCGATAAATTGACTTTTAATCAAACCGTTATCAGAAAACCAGAATGGTTTTAACAGCTACAATACAATTTATAATAAGTTCTTGAACGAACATCACGAAAATTCTTGGGAACCTCTTGATGAAGAGAACGTCCCCGAAGGGGTGAACGTGTGCTGCCTTGAGGCCCGTTTTCCGGGACGAGTTTACACGTTCGAGCGAACGAATCATAGATGGCCAAGAATTTTTGCGCGGAAAGTGAAAGGATTTATTTTAAAGCTAATATATATTCCTAAAATTCGTATACATATCACGTAAGCTTTTTCTTTAGCAGGTCATTTACTATCGTTGGATTTGCCTTCCCCTTTGTCTTCTTCATTACCTGGCCCACAAAGAATCCTATGAGTTTCTCTTCGCCCGCCCTGAACCGTTCAACCTCATTTGGATTCCGCGCTATGACATCTTCTACAGCCTTCTCAATAGCAGACTGATCACTAATCTGGACAAGCCCCTTATCCTTAACAATTGCTTCGGCATCCTTACCTGTTTTATACATTTCTGCAAAGACCGTTTTTGCAATTTTGCCGCTTATCGTCCCGTTATCAATCAGGGTAAGCATTCCGGCTAACTGCTCGGGCCTCAGGAGACATGCTTCAATAGATTTATTCTCTTCATTCAAGAGCCTCATCAATTCGACCATCATCCAGTTCGATACAGCCTTTGACTGCCCGCCGGCCGCTAATGAGCGTTCAAACCACTCTGCTACCGGCCGTTCACCAGTAAGGATGTCTGCATCCTGTTCGGGGAGTCCATATTCTGATACAAACCGTTCTCTTTTGGCATCAGGCAGTTCAGGAAGCCGTGATCGAATTTCCTCGATCCATTCCCTGCCAACCATGATCGGCCCGAGATCAGGCTCCGGGAAATAACGATAATCGTGAGCCTCTTCCTTTGAGCGCATAGACTCGGTTACCGCTTTTGCTGAATTCCAGAGCCTCGTCTCCTGCTGAACCTGCCCTCCTGTTTCTATCACATGAATCTGCCTCTTTCTTTCATAATCAATTGCCTTTTCAACAAATTTAAATGAATTAATATTCTTGACCTCCGTACGAATGCCCAATGTCTCCTGGCCCTCCGGCCTGACTGAAACATTCGCATCACACCTGAGCGATCCCTGCTCCATATTGCCGTCGCAGACATTCAGATATCTGAGAACGGTCCTCAGTTTCTTCATATATTCAGCAGCCTCTTTCGGACTTCGCATATCAGGCTCTGATACTATTTCCATCAGAGGCACACCGGTTCGGTTGAGATCAACAAGACTATATTTGCCTGTTCCTTCATGAATGTTTTTCCCAGCGTCTTCCTCCATATGTATCCGGGTAATCCCGATCTTCCGAACTTCGCCATCAACACTGATCTCCATGTGTCCCTGTTCACAAATCGGGAGCTCATACTGGCTTATCTGATAGCCTTTCGGAAGATCAGGGTAAAAATAATTTTTCCGCGCAAAGCGGCTGTGCGACGATATGGTACAGCTCATCGCAAGTCCGGTCATAATCGCAAATTCAAGAGCCTTCTTATTCAAAACCGGCAATACTCCGGGCATACCCGTACACACCGGGCACGTCTGAGTATTCGGCTCTGCGCCAAATAAAGTCGAACAGCCACAAAAAATCTTCGTATCGGTGAGCATCTGTGCGTGAACCTCAAGACCTATAATGGTTTCGAACTTCACAGGTTCGGTTTCCTTCGGTGCCATTCAGTTGACTGTTCAAACGCATGAGCCACCTTCAGAATCATCTCTTCATCGAAATGCCTTCCGATGAGTTGCAATCCTATCGGGAGCTTTTCCGAGGTAAATCCGCACGGTACTGAAATCCCCGGGACCCCTGCGAGGTTAACGGAAAGAGTAAATATGTCCGTAAGGTACATCTGTAACGGATCATGAATCTTCTCTCCCAAGCTAAAAGCAGGTGTAGGTGCCGTTGGTGTCGCTACAATATCAACGGTCTTGAAAACATTTTCAAAGTCATTTTTTATCAATGTTCTGACCTGTTGCGCTTTTTTATAATATGCATCATAGTATCCCGAAGACAATGCATACGTCCCAATCATTATCCTTCGCTTGACCTCCTGCCCAAACCCCTCAGAACGTGATTTGAGGTACATATCCATAAGTTCTGCAGCTTCAGCTCTGAACCCATATTTCACGCCATCATATCTTGCCAAATTTGAACTTGCCTCGGATAAAGCAAGCACGTAATAGGCAGCAATAGCATACTCGGTATGTGGCAGGGAGACTTCAACAGGCACCGCACCAAGTGATTGTAACTGCTTAATCGCGTGCTGCACAGCAACGGTAATTTCAGGGTCCATACCCTCAATAAAATATTCTTTGGGAATACCCACCTTGATACCTTTGATGTCTTCGCCTATAACCGCAGTGAAATCCGGGACATCCATGTGGGCCGATGTCGCATCCCTAGTATCCTTTCCTGCAATACTGTTTAAAAGAATTGCTGCATCCTTGACGTTCTTTGTTATCGGTCCTATCTGATCAAGCGATGATGCAAAAGCAACTAATCCGTATCGCGAGACCCTTCCATACGTAGGCTTCATCCCTACAACACCGCATAAGGCAGCCGGCAGACGAATTGACCCACCGGTATCAGACCCGAGTGCCGCTATACATTCATCGGCAGCAACCGCAGCCGCAGCCCCCCCACTCGATCCACCGGGAATTCTGTCTGTATTCCAAGGATTACGGGTAGGGAAGAAAGACGAATGCTCTGTTGACGAACCCATCGCAAACTCGTCAAGGTTCGCTTTACCGATCAGAATATATCCGTCTTTTAACAGCCTTGCGGTAACCGTACTTTCATACGGCGGAACATAATTGCTGAGTATTTTTGATGCACATGTGGTGAGGACATCCTTCGTGCATATATTGTCTTTTACGGCTACAGGAATCCCCAGAAGTGGTTTTGTAATATCATTTTTCATTTCTTTGTCTGCATGCTCAGCCATATGGAGTGCATGTTCTTTTGTTACGGTTATATAGGCTTTGATATTATTTTCAACGCGATCAATTCTTCTGCAGATTGATTCAACGATATCTGCAGACGATATTTCGCGTTTTTCGAGCAGTGCTCTCAGTTCAGAAATACCTAATCCAAAAAGGTCCACACGTCCTCCATCACCAAGAAAGTCTAAAAAGATTATCACTGCATTTTGAAGTTTTCAAGTCAGTCCTCTATTCTTTTGCGTGTCAAACAGAATGAAAAATGGCAGGTAATATCAGGAATTCTTCCTGTTAAAATCAACCTTTATGACCTTTTCCCCTCTATCTGGCCTAACTTTTCTAGCTGTTCTTTTCTGTTGTGTCGTTCGTGTTGCTTCAGCGCCCTTTTCCTGCGGTATTACTGAGAACTGAGCGTTCAGCTCGGGTGATACCAGGGAAACTATAGCCGGAGAAGGTATGAAACATTTTTGTGCGCTCGAACCAAACATAAGGTCAGCGGAAATTCCCTTATCGTCCCAATTAAAACGCATATTCTTATTTAAAACAAGTATTATTCCTCTCTTCTGTTCCTCCGGCAGGAAGCCCCTCTCGCCGATAATAACATTTTCATCGAATTTGACATGAATAAAGACCCGTCCGGCAAGATTCAGCATGTCATAAAAAATCTTCTTTTTAAGGTCCTGTAGATTTGACACCATACTATCTCACCTATTGGTTATTCCCGATTGTCTTTATTATCTTTGATCTCTGCAATTGCCTGTTCTGCCCTTTCTCTGTCGTTTTCTTTGACAATAATCTTAACTTCCCCCATCTTTCCCAAATTGACCGGATATGGTGTCACTTTTGCAGATCGCAGCACCACAGGGATTCCCCCACTTTCCAGCAGGTCTTTAATAATTTCAGCCTCAAGGGAATCATATGTAACAAAAAGTTCAACCCAGGTGGTCGGCATACACTTAAGCATAAAACGATATAAAAGAGCTTGTCAAAACTTATTTTTCTCATGCCTGCAGAGATGAGAAAATAACCGTCTTTTTGCCCCATCAGAATGGACAGCCCATGTGACAGGAGAAATGCGAAAATAGTAATATAATAAACTATGGAAAAAACAAAGAAACCCTTTGTGCATATCTATACAGACGGGGCCTGTAGCGGCAATCCCGGCATTGGTGGATTTTGCGCCATCCTGAAAACTGACATGAAGACCAGAGAAATAACCGGTTCTGAACGCACAACAACAAATAACCGAATGGAGCTTATGAGTGTTATTTCAGCTCTTGAGAAACTAAGAAAACCCTGCAGAGTCATAATTACAACTGATTCAAAATATATTGTAAAAGGAATGACTGAGTGGATAGCTGGTTGGAGGCAGAGAAACTGGCTTAATGCACAAAACAAGGCTGTTCTGAATAGAGATCTGTGGGAAAGACTTCTTACGGCTTCTGAACAGCATGAAATAGAATGGCACTGGGTTAAGGGACATAATGGTCATCCTGAAAACGAAAGATGCGACATGCTTGCCCGGGAAGAAATCAGGAGACTAAGGAAGAAGATCCGCCATGAATAGCCCTGAACTCCTTGCACCTGCCGGAGATTTCGAGAAATTAAAGACAGCAATCCATTATGGAGCTGATTCGGTTTATTTGGGCACTTCTCAGTTTAGCCTGAGGGGAAAAGCAGGAAATTTTCATGATGATGAATTGAAAAGAGCTATCGACTATGCTCACAACAATGGTATTAATGTTTATGTCACTGTTAATATTTTTCCGCACAATAGAGATCTGTCTGGTATTAAGGAGCATATTGCCCTGCTTTGTGATGTGAAGCCGGATGGAGTTCTGGTTTCAGACCCGGGGATATTCATGCTGTTCAGGGAAAAAGCTCCGCAGATAAATCTTCATGTGAGCACTCAGGCAAATATTACAAACAGTGAATCTGCAAAATTCTGGGAGAGTCTCGGTGCATCGAGGCTTGTTCTTTCAAGGGAATTGTCGATTGACGAAATACGGGAAATACGTGACAAAACATCTCTTGAACTCGAGGTGTTCGTTCATGGTTCAATCTGCATATCATACTCCGGAAGATGTTATATCAGCAGCCTGCTTGCTTCTCGAAGCGCAAATGTCGGTGAATGCACGAATGCATGCAGGTGGTCATATGCCCTCATGGAAGAGAAGCGAACAGGAGATTATTTCCCGGTTTTTGAAGATGACCGCGGGACATATCTATTAAGCTCAAAAGATCTCTGCATGATTCAGCATCTGCCGATACTCGTTCGTGCAGGGATAAACAGTTTTAAGATCGAAGGAAGAATGAAAGGA
>JBFGJU010000027.1:0-14543 GCA_041577035.1 Thermodesulfovibrionales bacterium
GGGAAAGCCCCTCGCACCCCTGCAAGGGATTCCCCTTATTCAGCATGTGTATCAGAACGCCAGAGAGGCAAAGCTGGCTCAGGATGTTATTGTCGCTACGGACAACGAAAAAATCCTTGAGGCAGTTCTATCCTTCGGCGGCAGAGCCGTAATGACCTCGGGCAATCATGTATCCGGGACTGACAGAATCGCCGAGGTTGCCCGTTCTTTAAAGTATGATATAATTGTTAACGTTCAGGGAGATGAACCGCTCATTAAGTCGGCCATGATTGATGATGTGATAACACTGCTCGAAGACGGCCAGGCATCTATCGGCACCCTGGCGGTTACCATTACAGACAACAATGAAATCTTTAATCCGAATGTCGTGAAAGTGGTATGTGATCAGGCTGGACGTGCTCTTTATTTTTCCCGGGCGCCCATTCCCTATCACAGAGATCTCTGGAATGCCCAGGATATGGCGGTACAGGATCCGGGATCTAAAAAAGCTCCCAATAAAAACAGTCGGGTCTACATAACCGGGAGCGGGCAGTTTGACCCATCTGGATTACACTGTTTTAAACACATAGGTATATATAGCTATAGAAAGGACATACTTATCCAGTTGTCTGGTTTACCACAATCACGCCTGGAGCACTGTGAGCAGCTGGAACAGCTCCGTGCACTCGAAAACAACATTATCATAAAGGTAAAGAAAACCTGTTCAGATACCATCGGGGTCGATACGCCTCAAGATTTGGAAAGGGTAAAAAAATGTCTAAATATATCTTTATAACCGGCGGGGTTTTATCGTCTCTCGGCAAGGGGATTGCCGCATCTTCAATCGGTGCCCTCCTTGAAGCCAGCGGTTTGAGCGTTACCATTCAGAAGCTTGACCCGTACATTAATGTTGATCCGGGCACATTAAGTCCGTTTCAGCACGGCGAGGTTTTTGTTACGGACGACGGAGCAGAGACTGATCTGGATCTCGGTCATTATGAACGGTTTACCCACATCAGAATGTCTCAGGCAAATAATTATACTACGGGAAAAATCTATTATAACGTCATAAAAAAAGAGCGTCGCGGTGATTATCTCGGTGATACGGTGCAGGTCATTCCACACATTACCGATGAGATAAAAAAAGCAATTAAATCAGTCAGTGAGGCACATGATGTTGTTATCGTAGAAATCGGCGGGACCATAGGTGATATCGAAAGTCTACCCTTTCTTGAGGCAATACGGCAGATGAGATATGATGTGGGAAGAGACAATGTTCTTTATATTCATTTAACCCTGCTTCCCTACATTAAGACATCAGGAGAACTGAAGACCAAGCCGACCCAGCATAGTGTCAGGGAACTCCGGGCGATAGGTATTCAACCGGATATTCTCCTTTGCAGAAGCGATCGGCAGCTTACCGCGGAAGCCAAAAAGAAAATCGCAATTCACTGTAACCTGGAGCAGGACGCGGTCATCAGTGCCATGGATGTCGAAACCATTTATGAAGTGCCGCTTGCACTGAACGCCGAAGGACTCGATCAGCAGATATTGAATAAGCTGAATGTTTCAGCCCGAAAGGCCGAGATTGATGCCTGGAAAGATATCGTGAGAAAAATAAAAGAGCCAAAGAATGAGGTCAGCATAGCGATTGTCGGAAAATATGTCGGCCTGAAGGATTCCTATAAAAGTTTGATAGAAGCATTATATCACGGTGGCATCGCCAATGACTGCCGGGTCCGCCTTCAGTGGACTGATTCCGAAGAAGTTGAAGTGCACGGATCTGAAAAATATCTATCCGAAGTCGATGGCATTCTGGTGCCCGGAGGGTTCGGTTACCGTGGCATTGAAGGAAAGGTTGAATCAATAAAATATGCAAGAGAAAAAAGGATTCCTTATTTTGGAATTTGTCTCGGCATGCAGTGCGCCGTTATTGAATTTGCCCGTAACGTATGTGGTCTTAAAGCAAACAGTTCCGAGTTCGATATGAACACGCCGTCGCCGGTAATTTATCTTATGGAAAAATGGTATGACTTCAGAAAAAATAAAACAGAAGAAAGAAGTGAGACTACACAAAAGGGCGGAACAATGCGTTTGGGTGCCTATCCCTGCATTGTTGAAAAAAATACAAAGGCTGATGAAGCCTATGGCGTGAAAGAAATATCGGAGCGACACAGGCACAGATATGAATTCAACAATGCCTTCAAAGGGACAATTACCAAGAACGGCATGACCATCAGCGGCGCAAGCCCTGATGGTGAACTCGTTGAAATTGTTGAGATTGAAAACCATCCCTGGTTTCTGGGGTGTCAGTTCCATCCTGAATTCAAATCCAGACCATTAGAGCCTCATCCTCTTTTTCGTGCTTTTATCGGGGCATCGCTTCGGGAAAAGCGTTCCCTCTTTCCGGACATCACAACAGGCGCCAAGGAGAGAAGCCTCGATTGACAAGAGAAATTATTCTTGGCGATGTACACTTTGGAAACAATCATCCGTTTCTATTGATTGCAGGCCCCTGTGTTATTGAAACCGAAGAAAAGACGTTATCCGTCGCCGACGAACTCAAGAAAATATCAGACGAAACAGGCACACCGATTATTTTTAAGAGTTCCTATGATAAGGCAAACAGAACCTCTATCAGTTCTTTCCGGGGTCCCGGCATGGATAAAGGATTATCGATTTTATATGAAGTCAAAAAACAGTATAAAATTCCGGTGTTGTCTGATGTGCACTCAACGCATGAGGTTGAAAAGGCTTCAGAAGTTCTTGATGCACTGCAGATACCGGCATTTTTATGCAGACAGACTGACCTTATTATCGCCGCGGCTGAAACAGGAAAACCCGTGAATATCAAAAAGGGACAATTTCTCTCTCCCTGGGATGTCGAAAACATCATCGAAAAATGTATATCTACCGGGAACGAGAGTGTTTTTATCACTGAAAGAGGGTCATGTTTCGGTTACAATAACCTTGTTGTAGATTTCAGGAGTCTTCCGATCATGCGTTCCTTTGGATACCCGGTTATTTTTGATGTGACACATAGTCTCCAACTGCCCGGAGGTTTGGGCAAATCATCAGGCGGACAGAAAGAATTTGCTGAGCCCCTTGCACGTGCCGCCGTTGCCGTCGGTGTGCATGGCCTGTTCATGGAGGTCCATCCTGATCCTGATAATGCACCGTGCGATGGCCCGAATATGTTGAAGCTGAAAGAGCTTCCCGGAATACTCATGCGTTTGAAACAGGTGGAAAAAGCTGCAGGAACATCATATGGAAAATCTCATTAACATAGCAAAAAAGGTTCTGAAAACAGAAGCTGATGCTGTTAACGGACTTATAGAAAAACTGGACAGCAGTTTTGAAAAGGCCGTCACAATCTTATATAAAAGCAAGGGCAGAGTTGTTGTTACCGGCATGGGAAAATCAGGACTTGTTGGGAAGAAAATCGCCGCGACTCTTTCTTCAACCGGCAGTCCTGCGTTCTTCATGCACCCTGGAGAAGCCAGCCATGGCGATCTCGGTATGGTGACGTCAGATGATGTAATTATCGCAATAACAAACAGCGGTGAAACAGAAGAGCTAATAAATCTTCTTCCGTTCCTGAAGCGATTCGATGTGAAACTTATCGTATTAACCGGGAATGCGCAGTCTACCCTTTCCAGGGCAGCCGATGCCGTGCTTGACGTTTCTGTGAAAGAAGAGGCATGCCCATTAGGGTTTGTTCCTACGTCTTCGACAACTGCGGCTCTTGCAATGGGTGATGCTATTGCAGTGGCGATCCTGGTCAAAAGAGGGTTAAAGGCGGAAGACTTTGCCTGTTACCATCCGAGCGGAACATTAGGAAAGAAACTCCTGACGACAGTAACAGATCTTATGCATACCGGACAGGATCTTCCATTAATTTCGATGGGCACATCTTTGCCAGAGGCACTCATAGAAATCTCTTCAAAAAGACTCGGGATGACGATTGTTGCTGATAATGAAAAGAAAATTCTGGGCATTATTACAGACGGAGATATCAGACGGGGTGTGGAAAAATGGGGGAAGTCTTTTTTTGATATGGATATTCAGGATGTTATGTCCAGAAATCCAAAATTAATTTCCCATGATGAACTTGCCACGAAAGCCCTGTCCATGATGGAGCACTATTCCATCACATCATTATTAATTTCTGACGACAAGAAGAGAGCGCTAGGTGTCATTCACCTTCATGACATATTAAGGAAAGGAATTGTATAAGGATACAGAGGGCGTAGAATTCGTGACCGGAAAACAGAAATCTCTTTCAGCAAAGGCCAAAAAAATCAAACTGGTCATTCTCGACGTCGATGGAGTACTGACTGACGGAGGGATAATACTTGATAACAATGGTAACGAGTATAAATGCTTTCATGTCCGGGATGGCCACGGCATCAAGATGCTTCAGCATGCAGGTTGTTCTGTGGCGGTGATAACAGGCCGCTCTTCAAAAGTTGTTGAGCGAAGAGCGGGCGAACTGGGCATAGCAGATGTTTATCAGAAATGTTTGAATAAGCGTGATGCCTATACTAAGCTCATTAAGAAATATTCTCTGTCTGACAATGAGGTCGCTTACATCGGAGACGATATCGTTGATATACCGATTATGACCAAAGTCGGTTTGCCCATCGCAGTTTCTGATGCAGATGAAGAAACAAAAAAATATGCGCTCATGATAACTAAAAATGGTGGCGGCAGAGGGGCTGTCAGGGAAGTTACGGATTTTATTCTCAAGGCAAAGGGTCTCTGGCACGTAATACTTGATGGGTATCTTAAAACTTAATCTGCCTATATCCCTCACGCTCAGCAGAATCTTTCTCATTCCTTTTTTTGTACTCACCGTTGAGCGCTATCCCGTTCTCGGAGCCCTGATATTCGGAATTGCTTCAATCACCGATTTTCTTGACGGTTATCTTGCCCGCCGCTCCGGACAAATAACAAAATTCGGCATCATCATGGATCCGCTGGCTGACAAATTCCTTGTTATCTCGGCACTTATAGTTCTCGTGGACATGGAACGCCTTGGAGTCTGGATAGCAATTATCCTCATTGTCAGGGAGTTTCTTGTTACCGGGCTGCGGGTTGTCGCTCTTTCCAAGGATATCGTTATACCCGCCGAGATGGCAGGAAAACTCAAGACCACTGCACAGATAACCGCGATTTTATGCTTGATCCTCACTGGAAGTATTCTGGATTTTTTCCCGCTTGATCTTTATGATGTTGGGTATATATTCATCTGGCTTGCCCTGATTCTTTCGGTGGTTTCAGGAATAAAATATACGATTTCATTCTGGAGGGCATTCTGAAATTACTTATTTTGGTACTCATGGCTTTTGTCGTGGGCTCCATTCCGACCGGGCTGCTCCTTGCCAGAAGCCGCGGTATCGATCTGCAGAAGGTAGGAAGCGGAAATATTGGTGCGACGAATGTATTGCGAACATCCGGAAAGTTGTTTGCGTTTCTGACGCTCGTGGGAGATATGAGTAAGGGTGCCGTGTCTGTCCTGATCGCACAGCACGTTCAGGCCGATATCCTGTCACAGGGGATTACGGGATTATCTTCCGTCCTGGGGCACAACTTTTCTCTCTTCCTGAAATTCAGGGGAGGCAAGGGAGTTGCAACAAGCTTTGGTATGCTGTTACTGTATACTCCACAAACAGCACTTTTTACTATTATAATATGGCTGCTAGTTTTAATGATTACAAGATATTCTTCAATCGGAGCATTGGTGTCTTTTGGGCTGCTGCCCGTTAGCATACTGTTTTTGGACTCGAAAGAAAAGCTTCCTATAGCTTTTCTTCTTTCGATTATGATTTTTATTCGGCACAGGGATAATCTAATCCGTCTTCGAAACGGGACTGAGCACCAGATCGGGAAAAAGAAATGAGAAAACTTGCAGTGCTCATACTGTTTACGATATGTGTTTTCCCCTCGCTTTCTTTCGGAGATGAAGTCCATGAACATCAGTTAAACCGCGGCATAAAGAATGCCAATATTTATTCACATCTCCTGATGGAAGAATCAAAGGTAAGGATGTCGTCTAGGGATAGCCTTCTTAAGAAAGCCCTGCTGTATTCCCCTGATCTCCCCGCGGTTTATTTTGAGCTGTCAAAGGCTCACCTGTCGCTCTCTCCCGAAAGAATAATAGACAGCATCTATTATTTGCTTGAAGGGGTTGGTGCCTACTCAAGAAATTTCTGGTGGTCTTTCACCTTGGCCGGATCCCTTTTTTTCAGTTTGCTCTTTTCTTTCATCCTGTCTATTGCCTGTATCGTCATTATTCGGCTTATGACTGACCTGTCTCTGATTTCTCATGATATCCTTGAGAAGAAGTCCAAGATGTTCATACTCGCCATTCTGATTCTTATATCAGGGTTAAGTCCGTTATTGCTCTGTGCAGGTCTGTTAATCATACTCGGGCTGTACATGAAAAAATTCGATAAGTCAATTGTTTATTTTTATCTTGCGATTCTGGTGTTATCACCACTGATATTTAAAACAGCAACTTTTTTTGTTCACGTTTCGTCATCGGGTGCAATAAAGGCAATAGTGCAGGTCAACGAATCTGCCGGGAATAATTATGCCCTGTCGGCATTAAGAAATGCAGATGATCCTGAAGGCATATTTTCCTATGCTCTTGCCCTGAAACGTGAAGGATATTATGGCGAGGCCATTACGACCTATAACCGTCTTATCCAGTTAAAAAAAGACCCAAGGGCTCACGTAAACCTTGGCAATGCCTTCGTTGGATTGAGCAGTTTTGATGAAGCTACAGATTACTATTTCAAGGCTATCGAATTGGAAAAACTGTCTTCAGCGTATTACAATCTCTCACAGCTATCGAGAGAAACATTTGATTTTGTAAAAGGGAATGAATACTTTCAATCTGCGGTTGCAATCGATAGAAATAAAGTAGCTGACTACCGGACGATGTACGGCAGACACCCTAACCGCCTCGTGGTGGACGAACTACTGACGTTTAACGACTTATGGAGCTATATCATTGATCAAACTCCGGGAACGTCGACGTTCGGTCTTATGATCATTCCGGTCTTTCTGATGACTTTCATTTCTATAGGCCTATTAGCAGGCTTTTTCCTTCTTGATCGAGGCCTGAAAAACCGTGCGTATCGCTGCAGAAGGTGCGATGCCATACTGTGTCCTGTATGTGAAAAACGGGTTAAGTGGAGAGAGATGTGCTCTCAATGTTACCGGTCTCTTGTCAAGATTAAAGAGCTGGATGTGAAAGATAGAGTATCAAGACTCCAATACATTCAAAAGCTTCAGCAAAGACGAAGCACATTTCTCAAAATTCTTGCTTTTATGCTCCCGGGTTCCGCACTCATATTCAGAGGTAGAGTTCTCCATGGGTTTTTCTTTCTTTGGCCATTTCTCTTTTTTGTTTTCGTTCCGATATGTAATATCTTTTTTTCAACTGGGATACTCCAGTTCTCTCATGGTTTTGTTGAGTTTGTCGCGATTCTGTGCGCGATACTCATATATATCATATCCAATCTCATAACACGGAAAAGGATAGCTAAAGGATGGCTCTAGAAGGATCATTAAAGGATTTTGGGCTCGCTGATATTCTTCAGCTCATTTATTTCCAGAAGAAAACGGGGGCACTCATACTTGAGAGTATCGACGACAAGGTTCGTCTGCTCTTCATCGATGGAAATATTACCGGGGCTGAATCGAAAAAAAGAATGGAGAAATATCGTGTCGGCACGATACTACTTAAAAAGGGATATATAACGCAGGATGATCTGAAGACAGCACTGGAAGAACGGAAACGCACAAAATCAAAGATCGGGCATATCCTTTTGAGCAAGAAAATGGTTAAACACGAGATAATGCTGGAAATTTTGCAACACCAGGCCACTGAAACCGTCTATCAGGTTTTCGTCTGGAAACAGGGAACATACAAATTTTCAGCTCAGGGCATTCCCCCGGACAAGGATTTCCCTTTTTCCCTGGATACCCAGCACCTTCTCATGGAAGGCATGAGAATACTTGATGAGTGGTCACTGTTACAGGAAAAGCTTTCCCTGGATACTGTCTTTGCCCAAACAGAGGGCTCATCATCACAGATGTCTCAGGAAGAAGCCGACATTTTGCAATATGTTGACGGTGATAATGATGTAAGTACAATCATTGATTTAAGCACGAAAGACAGCGCTACGGTATCAGGCATGCTTGTCTCATTGAAAGAAAAAGGATTTATTGAAGAATCAATGACTGAACCGGCAATTGAGGAGACTGCTCTTGAACAGGAAAAAAAACCGTCTGTTCTTCCTTCATTCTTACCTGTCGTGGCTATTATAATTTCTGTGGTCATTTCGTTTTCTTCCTTATTTCTTAAGAACGAAGCTTTGAATAATTCATTTAAGGCAGCAAATATGATCGAACATTTACGATACCAGATCGATCTGTACCGGATAAAACATGCTTCTTATCCAGATTCACTCCAGGTTATTTCAAATCAGAAAGATCCCTGGGGTAACCCATATGTTTATACCCTTTGGGAATACTCTTATTCTCTTACCAGCCGTGGTCCGGATGGCCGGGAAGGCTCTTCGGACGACATCTACTGAAGATGAGCACTGCGGCGATATCCAGGGCTGTCGTTCTCCTCAGCGGTGGTATCGATTCTGCATCATGTCTTGCCATTTCTCAGTCCGAAGGCCACGAGCTTTATGCAATAAGTTTTAACTATAACCAGCGACACATTCGTGAGCTCGAATCAGCCAAGCTTCTGGCTAAGGCCTTTGCCGTAGTAAAGCATTTGATTGTGCACTTTGATCTTACGGAAATAGGTGGTTCTGCACTCACTACAGCATTTCCGGTACCAAAAAAAGGAACCCGTCAACACTCAACTCGCGGCCTTCATATGTCCCATCCCGTAATCCCTGTCACCTATGTTCCTGCACGGAATACGATTTTCCTCTCTTTTGCACTTGCATGGGCAGAAGTTCTCGAGGCTCAGACAATATTCATTGGTGCAAACAGCATTGATTATAGTGGCTATCCTGACTGCAGACCAGAGTATCTTCGATCATTCGAAGACATGGCCAATCTTGCGACAAAGGCATCGGTCGAAGGAAGAATGATTTTCCGTATCGAAGCGCCACTGATAGCAATGACAAAGGCACAGATTATAAAAACAGGTTCTGGTCTCGGCGTGGACTATGCCCTTACATGGAGCTGCTATGATCCCCAGCCATCAAGAGGGAAAAGAATAAAGGGAAAGAATCACAATACAACGACTAAACAGGAAGATAAAACCGAACGCATGCCCACTGCAGTTAAGCCCTGCGGGCTCTGTGACAGCTGCATTCTACGGGCAAAAGGATTTGCTGAAGCAGGCAGAGAAGACCCCCTGTTCGACTACTCACGGGGTTGATTACCGGGCAGGCCAATAAGCATTTTGACATTGGTCTGCACGACACGTCAAAAGCCATAACTATTTTGATTTAAATGGATTTTTAAGATTTCATTGCGATTCCTGCCTGTCCAGAGTATGACATACGCTTCTCTCATTAGCCCGCTTCATACGCTTGTTATTTTCAAGAACCGTTTGAAATAACATGAGAAAGGGGAGTAACAGCATTTGTCATGAATAACAAATTATTATATATCTAATTAATATTATTAATGATGATATACTATTATGATAATATATATTATATGATAGTGAATATTACATAGGGGACAAGAAATAAGGAGGATGTCATGGCTGACAAAGTATCTCATGAAGAATTCATCAAAAAGGCGATTGTGTCGCTCAGAAAGGAGGGGTACAAAGGCATTCATACTGTTTACTCAGGATTCAATGAGGCCTTTAAAAAGTATTTTGAGGGAGATAATCCCATTGACTATACCACCAAACTTGCAAAGGAGGGGAAAATAGTGATACGACCGGTTAAAGGCGGTGTAATGCTGTATCTTCCTGAAGATGCACCCGGTGCTGACACTGCAGATCAGGCATTAAAAAAAATGGGCATTAGTTGAGATTGAATCATATTGGAAAGCATACCGTACTCAAATCACTTCCTTCAGTTGACGAACTTCTTAAAGGTCCTGAAGGTATAACCTGGCTTTCAAAGTATCCAAGAAAAATAGTACTCCAGTCCATCAGGGAAGCTCTTTCCCTGAACAGGCAGGCATTACGTGATGGATCAATCACGGTTTTTTCTTCTGACAAGCTGTTTTCTGAAATCACCGACAATCTCGAAAAACTTTCTGCATACAGTCTTGTGCCGGTTATTAATGCTACGGGAATTGTTATCCATACGAATCTGGGAAGAGCCGCACTTTCCGAAAAAACGCTGCACAATATCATTGCATCCGGCAGTGGGTATTCCAACCTTGAATATGACCTTGCAACGGGGAAGCGCGGCAAGCGGCATATCCATACAAAAAGACTCTTAAAGCAGATAACCGGAGCGGAAGATACGCTGATAGTAAACAATAATGCCGCAGCGGTTCTGCTCTGCCTCAATACGCTCGCACAGGGTAAAGAAGTAATTGTCTCCAGGAGTGAACTCGTAGAGATAGGGGGGTCATTCAGAATTCCCGATATTATGGCAGCCGGCAACGCAATCCTGAGAGAAGTCGGAACCACAAACAAGACCCACCTCTTCGATTATAAGAGAGCGATAAATAAGAATACCGGCTTGATACTCAAAGTCCATCAGTCGAATTATCTCATCACCGGATTTACTGATGAAGTATCCATAAACGAACTTATTATTCTGGGAAAAAAGAACCGGATACCGGTTATGTATGACCTTGGCAGCGGATGTCTGCTTGATCTGAAGTCCCACGGTATATATACAGAACCGTCCGTTCGGGATATCGTCAGGACAGGCATTGATGTCGTAACATTCAGCGGGGATAAACTTCTCGGTGGACCACAGGGCGGTCTTATTGTCGGCAGAAAAAAATATATTCAGAAAATTCAGAAAAATCCTATAGCGCGAGCCATGAGAACAGATAAACTGACCATTGCGGCTTTTGAAGCCACGCTCATGGAGTACATGGATGAAGATCGCGCACAACAGACCATACCCGTTCTGAATATGCTCCTCCAGAATCCTGAAGAAATAAGAAAACGTGCGCAAAGATTAGCGTCTAAACTTAAAAAAGATATCAAGAATGCCCGCATAGAAATTATTAAAGATACGTCCAGAGCGGGCGGCGGCTCACTCCCCACTACTGACTTTCCGACCTATGCGGTCTCTGTTAAGCCTGACACCATTTCTGTCAATGAATTAGAAAAACGCCTCAGAAACGGATCGCCTCCTGTGGTCGCCCGGATTAAAGGCCACTCGCTTCTCCTGGATGCCCGCACTATTTTAAAGCAGGACATCTCGGGACTCATCAACGCGGTTCGTTTTTCGCTCGCAGAGGACTGATATACAATCTCAAGTCTATTGCAACATACCTAATAAGGTAGCGGAAAGCATAAACTTCGGAAATTCTTCTTCTCTTACCATGTGAAAAAAATCACACATTTCGCAATTTCTGTATTTCTGGGCAAACGTGCCCTGGACCTCGCCCTGGCACAGCGTACCTGCCAGTACCCAGCAGGCCCTTCCCCCGTTAAAGCCGCCGTGTATTCCATCAAGCCGCTCTTCTTTTGTGGCAGGACAGATGCCTAAGTCATCGACATGCGTTCCCCCCGGCTGCCTTCCGCATCTTTTGTATTCCCAGCAATTCAGCCTTTTCAATTTTCAATAACTCCTCAGTACCATAGCGATTGAACCATCTATTTTTGATTTCCTACTCATTATATATAAAAATTACATAAATTGTTAACGAGTTCCGAGATTACCGTTTACATGGGGACAGTATGCACAGAAACATACTCGAGCTATTATAATAAGAAATAGTTGTTAAAAAATATTATAATGAGCATTATTTTCAGGAAGGTCACTGATGCGTCATATAATTCTCGGAACGGCAGGACATATTGATCATGGAAAGAGTGCACTCGTGAAGGCTCTTACCGGTACCGATCCAGACAGACTGAAGGAGGAAAAAGAACGCGGCATTACGATTGATATTGGCTTTGCAGATCTGATGTTCCCTGAAGACGACCTCGCCATAGGGATCGTTGATGGACCAGGGCATGAAAAATTGATCAGCAATATGCTTGCAGGTGCGGGTGGTATTGATATGGTACTGCTTGTTATTGCGGCGGATGAAGGCATCATGCCACAGAGCCGGGAGCATTTAGCCATCTGCAACATCCTCGACATAAAATCAGGACTTATTGCTCTGACAAAAACTGATCTCGTTGAAAAAGACTGGATCGAGCTCGTTACAGACGACATTAAGAACTTTGTTAAAGACACTTTTCTCGAAAACGCCCCGATTATTCCGGTATCTGCCAGAAACGGTGATAACCTGGAGTTGCTGCAAGAGCAGATTAAGAATATCGCTATGAAAACATCCCAAAAGACATCAGGGGGATTATTCAGGCTTCCTATCGACAGGGTTTTTACCTTGAAGGGATTCGGAACCGTCATAACCGGAACCGCTGTCTCAGGAATGATTTCTGTTGATAATCCTCTGCAGATTCTTCCACGGATAATCAATACAAAAATCAGGGGTCTGCATAGCCACGGCAGGCCTATAGATACTGCTTACGCAGGACAGAGAGTTGCCATCAATCTGCAGGGTGTTGAAAAAGATGATCTCCGCAGAGGAGATGTTGCGGTAACACCTTCATCGTTCCATACAACCAGTTCCCTGGATGTCTATCTCGAACTTCTGAACAATACTCCTGTTTTAAAAAGCAGAAGTCGCGTGCATTTTTACGTTGGTACTTTTGAAACCGTAGCGAGGGTAATCCTCTATGGAAAGGAAGATCTTAAGGCCGGCGAAGCCTGTTTCTGCCAGCTCAGGCTTCAGGATCCGGTTGTAACAACATCCGGTGACCGGTATATTATAAGACGATTTTCTCCTCTTGAGACACTCGGCGGCGGGGAAATTCTGGATCCGTTTCCCAAAAAAAGGCGGCGGAAGGAAGGCATTGCTGATCTCAGTATACTTCACCACGGCTCGCTTGATCAGAAAATTTCTTTGAAAGTTCAAAAGGCCGGGACACATGGGATAGCTGCTCAGTCCATTCAGGGGTGGATTCAGGCCGACCTTAGCACTATCTCCGATACGTTGAAGGAACTTACTCAGTCCGGCGAGATCATTCGCCATGAAGATACACTCCTCCATAGCTCAGCACTTCATTCACTGCACAAGACCTTAACAGACTATTTGAGTTCGTTTCACCGAACCAACCCTCTCAAACCGGGGTTGCCGAAAGAAGAGGCTCGAAGCTACCTGAAGGTAAATGCCAGGTTGTTTAATTATGTTATTGCAAGCCTCGATACGGTGGCTGCGGAAAAGAACATTATCAGACTCAAGGATTTCAGAATCGCACTCTCAACCAACGAGCAAGAATATAAAAATAAAATACTTGAACTGCTGGAACGTGGCGGATTTCAACCCCCACTGAAGAATGATATTATTGCTGCTTTGAGCATCAAGCAAAAGCAGGTATCTGACATTTTGAGTATTCTATCAAAAGAAGGCCATGCGGTCAGAATAAATGAATCAGTCTATCTCGCTCAATCATCATATGAACAAATGCTATCCATGCTAAAAACATTTTTTTCAAAAAAACCGGAAATGACTGTCGCAGAATTCAGGGACATGCTTCAGACGTCCAGAAAGTATGCGCTGCCGTTCCTTGAATATCTTGATGCTGAGAATGTCACCATGCGGACCGGTGATGTCCGGAAACTACTTTTGAAAAAGGTATAAGTACCACAGGAAAAAGGAGCAATTGAGACATGAAGAGAGTTGCCATTCTTTCGTTATGCGTATTTCTGATCTTATTATTCTCTCCTTCGCTAGTATTACCCGCCGTTCGCGTTCATGACCGTGTGACGATACAAAATCGGGAAATCATGCTATCGGCGGAAACAAGAGGCAGGTTTTTTGCCCGCGGAGGGATCTTGGTTCAATTTTCAGTTGATGGCACTTCCATTGGAAATTCCCTTTCCGGTCTTGACGGTTTCGCGTATAAGTCTTTTACCCCCAAAAAACAAGGTCTTCTGGAAATAACCGCACGCACTGATGATGATCTTGGAACGGGAGTTATACTGGCTTTAACAAAAGGAAGCAGCATAGTATTTGTTGATATTGAAGGGTGTTTTCTTTCAAATCCGTTTACAAAAGAATCGATAAGAGTTGGGCGCGACGTTATTTCCTATATCATGAAAACTTATCCGGTTGTGTATCTGCAGACCGGGTTTCTGGGAACTGCACCTTTACGAGAGTGGTTAAAGAAGAATGATTTTCCCCTGTCCGCGGTTATCCCCTGGAAAGAAGGAAATGTGTTTTCTCATCTGAAACAAGCAGGTCTTTCGATAAAAACAGTTATCGGAAGCCAGACAGCAGTCGAATCAGCTGACGCCTTTAAACCTGATACATATGTATTTGACGGTATTGATGACGACACAAATATAAAGAAATGGAAAGAA
>JBFGJU010000028.1:0-14326 GCA_041577035.1 Thermodesulfovibrionales bacterium
AATATAAGATATTTTGAGGTTATCTTTATTTCATACGTTTCAACTCTCTTGATAGCTTCTGTTTCTGTAACCTCGAGTCCTTCCCTTACTCTTGAGCGCTGAGCCGGTGTCAGCTTGCGCATTATTAACAGTTTTCTTAACTCCATAGTGATAACATACGTCAACATGCAGAGCGCTATCCCGGAGACAACAGCAGACATAATAAAGATAACCGGCATAAGCGGGGTCATCCATAACGCATTTGCCTTGACAGAACCAAAGATAAACCCCGCATATCCGTGAAGGAAGCAGGCTGTAGGTATACCAATGGCTGCGAGTATTTTTACTGCCTTTTCATCCTTGTGAAGGGCTTGTTCGCTTATGTCATAAGCACCGAGCGTTAATGCGCTGAATACGAGATGCTGAATATGCTCCAGAATGCTCTTTACAGGCTTTCTCCTTAACGAAAGAGCGGTTTCAACAAAATGCTTTCTATACACAAACCACAGTTCCGCCGCGACAATGGCAAAATACGTATTAAAGACTATGCCGAAGGCAGCTATGGCAGAGGTGAAATGCGGTGTCATCATCGTATTTATACCTCTGAAAGGATACTGGAGATGAAGTATGATGGGCAGTGGTGCAATCGGCAAAAGAGCAAAAGAAAATACCAGGGCGAATCGGGCCATTTCCTTCAGCTGCTTGATCCCGAAGACATGGTAGAGGGATGAGAGGACAAAGGCACCGGCGACAAGTCCGGTCATATAAGGATACAAAACAATCTGTATGCTCCAGTAAATATATTCATTCGGATAAACAAAGAGTTCCTTTAATGTCCAGGCCTCTCCGTGGACCATGATTATCTCACCTCCTCGTCTTTCCCTATATAATATGCCTGAGGTTTTGTGCCGAACTCACTTTTCAAGACCTCCACTCTTTCAGTCGTTATTACCTTCGACACAGGGTCATTCGGGTCTTTGATATTACCGATGTTTCTTGCACCGAATGGACATGCCTGCACACAGGCCGTATCCATCCCTTTGGTTATCCTGTGATAGCAGAACGTACATTTTTCAGCAACATGGTGTTCAGGATGAAAGAAACGTGCTCCGTACGGGCATGCCATGATGCAATATCCGCAGCCTATGCACCAGGTTCTGTCAACAAGTACCACGCCGTCTGGCGCCTGAAATGTAGCCCCGACAGGGCAGACCTGGACGCAGGGCGGGTTTTCGCATTGATTACATAGTTTTGGAACAAAGAAAGCCTTCTTTATATCATCCTTCTTTATATCCTCAAAATTTCCATGCCCGAGATCAATTCTGGATGTAGTGAATCCATCCCGGGCTCCTTTCGGGGTGTCGGCAAAAAGCTTCCCGTCTTTTGTAAGAACATACCTTTCTACCCACGTTCTTGTGACATTGGCTTCGTATGCTATTTCATTTTCCTTTTTGCAGGCACTGACACATAACCCGCAACCGACACATTTATAGGTATCAATAAGAAATACCCATCGTATCTTTGATAAATCCTGCTTTGCGGCAAAGAGTTTTCCCGGGCGCACGATCTCGATAGCTGAAAGCGGTATGGAAAGGCCTGCTATACCTTTTGCCGTACTTTTCAGGAAATCCCTTCTTGTCATGATGTGAATCCTTCTAGACTGGGATTGTGCGGGTTGTGACACATCGAACATTCAATATCGGGGTTATGCTTTTCAGGGTCTACGCCCTTTATATTCGCTCTGCCGCTTGTCGGATACGGCAGCAAATAATGGCATCTCAGGCAATGTTGCCTGCTTTTATCGATATTCAGTTTTGGCGGATCAGACGGATGGTCTATCGCAGGACCATGACAGTTTTCACATTGGATGATCGCATGAACGGTCATCATGATGCTCTCGTATTTGTCCGGATGGCAGTTATTGCAGTAGTCAGAGCCCTGATACTTGACCTTGAACTTTTCCCAATCATCTATAGCGCCTTCCCTGTACCATCCGTACATGTAACCCCGCTCATGAATACCAAAATCCTTTGGCACATAAAAGAATTGCGCGATAAGAAATAAGACAGTAAAAATCAAGACTAACCAGAGTGGCCGGAAGACGTGACTTCTCATGAACTGCGCCTCATGTTAAGTTCCTCCCCATCTTCATACTTAAAATCATAAAGGTGTCTGATTATTTTTTTTATTACAGGCACCTTAATCTACTATTTGAGCGCTATAGGCCCAGACTTGTATATTATACATAATAAATCATAAAGGTGTCTGATTTTTTTCTATTTTAGACACCTCAACATATCATTTGAGCGTTATAGGCTCAGAAAACTCTCAGGTTCCTTATAGTCATGACACATGACGCAGTCCTTTTTTGCCTGTTCAGGCGTCACACGCCACGTGTGGGGTTTATGACACTGCTTGCATTCGAGACCCATCACCTCCACATGGGAGCCGTGCTTTCCCACCGCCAATATCTGGCTGTGGCAATTCATGCAGTTGCTCCAGTCAGGTCGTGAAGCTTGATGAGGGTGATGGCACTGATAGCAAGTGAAATGCATCACTCCTTCAGGAGGCCTGGTGATTTTAGTAGCCTTTTTTATGATTTCATCAGAAGGCACATAATGAGTCACATCAAGCGTTTGATCGGCAATGAGTGTTTTTCTAACCTCTTCGCCTCCGTGACAGAACAGACATTTCCGCGGCCCGGGTCTCAGATCCGGCGTCCTGTCCGTGTGACAGTTCATACACGCGATTTCTTCCATGCCGGAGCCGTGGACTACCTTGCCCTGATGGCATTTCAGGCAGAACCGTGGCTCGGCAGTAAATCTGTGTGTTATATATCCGTGACATTTTGAACACTCAACCTGCTCCATAAAAACATGCTTGGCATGCATCCTCGATTTATTGATCAATTTGGCATCCTCATGTTCTTCATTCTTCTCCCAATGGCACTGGATACAGTATTTCCAGGGGACAATAATCTTTCCGTGCCTTTCAGGTACGGTCTCCGGCCTGTGCAGCACAAAATTAATCAGAAGCCTGTTCTGTTCCGGTATCGACAGGTGATGACAGTCGTGACAGTTTATTTTCTGGTGTTCACTCGCTTCCCAGGCGTCGAATGCAGGCTGCATCAAATGGCAACTGACGCAGAACTTGGGATTGTTCTGTGTGAAATCATAAAACGTGAATGACACCATCCCACCGCCCACCATGATGCCGAGCAGAAGAAGAGCTATAATGATTTTGCCCTTTAAGGGCATTCCTTCCTTGAGCCATCTAAACGGATTAAACATGTTTCCTCCCCTGCAACGATTACAACTTTTTAAGCGTTTCGTACGCCGCTTTTATTGTTTTATCTATATCTGATGATGTATGTGCACAAGACATGAATCCTGCTTCAAACTGGGATGGTGCAAGGTTCACACCCTTCTCCAGCATCCCTTTAAAAAAACGGGAAAATTTCCTTGTATCAGCGGTTTTTGCGCTTGTATAATCGAATACGTCCTGATCAGAAAAATACGTGCAGAACATACTGCCCGCCCTATAAAAACGGGTGCTGACGCCTGCTCTCCGGGAGGCGTCGACCAGTCCTTCTTCGAGCTGAGAAGAATTTTTTTCCAGTGTGCTATAGGTCCTTTTTTTCAGCAGTTCATTGATCGTGGTAATGCCTGCAGTCATGGCAAGCGGATTCCCGGACAAGGTGCCGGCCTGGTATACCGGTCCTTCAGGTGATACCGAAGACATGATATCCTTTCTTCCCCCATACGCTCCAACAGGCAATCCACCGCCAATGACTTTGCCGAGGCATGTCATATCGGGTTTAATGCCATAATAGTGCTGTGCCCCCCCAAGGGCAACCCTGAACCCGGTCATAACCTCGTCGAAAATAAGAACAATGCCTGTTTTCTTTGTTATCGTCCTGAGCGTTTCAAGGAATAATGGTTTCGGCAGCACACAGCCGATGTTGCCGACCACGGGTTCGAGTATCACACAGGCGATGGAGCGCCATTCTTTTTCAACTATTCTTTTGGCAGCAGTTATATCATTGAACGGGATCGTAATAGTGTTTCTGGCATATGATGCAGGTACGCCGGGGCTGTCGGGAACACCAAATGTTGTCGCCCCTGATCCTGCCCTCACGAGAAGACCGTCAGCATGACCGTGGTAACACCCTTCAAATTTAATTATCTTGTCCCGTCCGGTAAACCCCCGTGCAACCCTGATTGCGCTCATCGTGGCTTCAGTGCCTGAGTTGACCATCCGTATCGTGCTCATTGATGGATATATTTTTAAGAGAAGACGGGCGAGTTCAATTTCCAGTGGTGTGGGCGCGCCATAACTGGTGCCTTTTTCTGTAGCCTTTTTTATTGCCTGTACCACCTTTGGATGTGCATGCCCAAGGATCATGGGTCCCCATGAAAGGACGTAATCTATATAGGAATTACCATCAACATCGTAAATCCTTGAACCTTTTGCCCGTGAAACGAAAAAAGGTGTGCTTCCCACGGCTTTGAAAGCCCGCACAGGGCTGTTCACGCCGCCGGGGATAAAAGAACGGGCAGCCTTATACAGGGTTTTTGATTTGGAGGTTTTTTTCATAAATAACTTTTTAATCTATCATAAAGATTATTTTCATGTCAAAAACGGTATACATATCTATCGGTATATGCTATAAATAGTATCTATAAACAATAAATACTGTATGCTAAAACAGTAAGCTTATTCTTGGGGGTATATGATGAAGAAATCGGTTTTGGTAATTCTCTTGGTTCTCGTTTTGGTAGTGGTTGTTTCCTGCAAAAAGAAAGAAGTGGAGAAGGCGGATGAATCGTATTTTGCGAAAATTGGTGAAACCGTAATAACACAGGAGGATTTTGACAGGGAATTTCAGGCATTGCCACCGTATGCGCAGGCAATGTTCGAAGGCGAGGAAGGAAAACAGCGCTTTCTCGAGGAAATGGTAAAGAAGGAATTGCTCTATCAGGAAGCCATTAAGAAGGGTCTTGAAAACGATGCTGAATATCAGAAACGATTGGAAGAGTTCAAGAAATTGACGCTTATTTCCGCACTTTTTGAGAAGGAAGTGCTTGAGAAGTCAACGGTTTCTGACCAGGAGATTACGGATTTTTTCGAAAGTCATCAGTCGGAGTTTTCTGCGCCGCACGAAGTAAAGGCAAGCCATATACTTGTTAAAACCGAGGAAGAAGCGAGAGAGGTGCTCCGGAGGTTGGCAGAAGGTGAACGGTTCTCTGACGTCGCAAAAGCAGTCTCAGTAGATAAGGCCTCAGCGGTTAAAGGTGGCGACCTTGGATATTTTTCCCGTGGGCAGATGGTCCCTGAATTTGAACATGCAGCATTCCATCTAAATGCCGGAGAAGTTAGTGACCCGGTGAAGACACCCTTTGGATACCACATTATTAAAGTTGTTGATGTAAAAAGAGGTCCTGCTGTTGAATTTGAAAAAGTGAAAGATATGATTGTTCAAAAAATAACCAGTGATAAACAGAAAACAGTTTTTGACACGTATATCGCAGATATTAAGAAGAAGTATGAAGTAACGATCAACGTTGATTCCCTGGCAAAGGCATTTAAAGAGGAAACGCCTGAGGAGATTATCCAGGAACCCGCGGGAGAGAAGGCTGGAGTGCCGGAGAAGCCTGAAGCAAAAAAACCTGAAGAAGTGATTGAGAAGGTTGTGGAAGAGAAGGCTGAAGCAAAAAAACCTGAAGAAGTGATTGAGAAGATTGTGGAGGAGAAGGCCGAGGTGCCGGAGAAGCCTGAAGCAAAAAAACCTGAAGCGGTGATTGAGAAGGTTGTGGAGGAGAAGGCCGAAGTGCCGGAGAAGCCTGAAGCAAAAAAACCTGAAGAAGTGATTGAGAAGGTTGTGGAAGAGAAGGCTGAAACTCCTGCACAACCCGATGCAGAAAAGCCCGCGGGCGGCGATGCTGAGACATCCCCGGAAACCAATGAAGCTCAGCCAGCTGATCGAAAGGCGAATCCGGAAGAACCTTCCAGACAATAGAACCTGCGGTGTGTCGTCGCACCGGCTAACAATATCGTGCACGTGAAGAACAGGGTCCACATTTTCAGGATGAGGGCCCTGTTCTTTTCATGAAGTCAATCCATATCGGGAGCGCAGCGCTGGAACCGGTCTCTTTTCTGCCGATGGGACGATGATTATCCCGTCCAATCCATACGCCGACGGCTACTTCGTCATCGAAACCGATAAACCACGAGTCTCTATAGTCATTCGTTGTGCCGGTTTTTCCGAATACCGGTCTCCCGATGGCCTTGGCCTGAGTCCCTGTTCCTTCATTAATGACTGCCTCCAGCAGTACTTTTATCTGATAGAGCGAGTCTTCATCTAATACATTTGTATGCCTGGGAAACAGCTCATCGATAATGATTCTGTCCCTGTTTTCAATTCTATCATACGGAATGAGCTCTACCTTCCGTCCTGTTGCAAAGACTGAATATGCCCTGACCAGCTCTATTAAGGTCAGGTCTGATGCACCTAATGCAATCGAAATATAAGGATTCAGCGTACTTTCAATCCCGACCCTTTCTGCGGTTTCAATAATAGGAGTAATCCCGATTATACTTGCAAGATTCACCGTCGCAGCATTCAGAGATTTCGCAAGGGCTGTTTCGAGGGTAACCTCTCCGAAATATTCCTTGTCGTAATTCTCGGGTGACCAATCCTCATCGGGATTTGAACCGGTGAAAGTGGTTGGAACATCATAAATAACATCTTCATACGACATCCCCTGTTCAAAAGCAGTCAGATACACGAATGGCTTAAATGCAGAACCGGGTTGTCTCATAGCCTGAGTTGCCCTGTTGAACTGTGTTTCCCAGAAGTCAAACCCCCCGACCATTGCCTTGATCTGTCCGGAACGAATGTCTATCGCTAAAAGCGCACCCTGAATTTCAGGCTTCACTCTTTTTTCAATGGTTTCTATGCCGTTTCTGAGAGCCTCTTCAGCACTGCGCTGCATTTTGGAATCAATGGTGGAATAGATCTTATAGCCTGACTTATAAATTCCGGTGCCGTACTTCCCCTCAAGCTTCTTTTTCAAAAACTCTATGAAATAGGGAGCGTCATACTTCCTGAAATGAGGAGATACGGGAAGAGGTTCCTGAATCGCTGCTTCATACTGTTCCTCAGTAATATAGTTGAGACGTAACATTGATTGTAAGACCAACGCGCGCCTTTTTTTGGATCGTTCAGGATTCCTGAATGGTGAGTATGAAGAGGGTGCTTTCGGAAGGGTAGCCAGTAACGCTGATTCAGGGATGGTGACTTCCCTGATGGATTTTCCAAAATAGGCTCTCGCAGCTGCCTCTATACCGAACGCCCGTGTTCCGAAATATGTCTGGTTTAAATACAGACCCAGGATTTCGTCTTTTGTATATTTTTTTTCTATCTGAACCGATATAATGGCTTCCTTTATCTTTCTCATTATGGATTTTTCAGGTTTCAGGAACAGCATTTTTGCAAGCTGCTGAGTAATGGTGCTTCCGCCCTGAACGATGCTGCGTGCCTTGATATCCTGCCAAAGGGCCCTTAAGATACCACGTATGTCTACTCCGGGGTGCGTATAGAAGCGTACATCCTCAATGGAAACAAATGCCTTTTTAACCATATCCGGAATTTCATAATGCGGTATGAATGTGCGACGTTCATAGTAGAGCTCAGCCAGAAGTTTTCCATCGCTTGAGTAAATTTTGGAAGACTCTAACGGGACATATTCTTCCAGAGAACTGATACTTGGCAGGCCTGAGAGTGCCCAGAACATACTGCCGCCCATAACACCTGAAACAACGCAGAAGACCAGAAAGGCCGCAATGCGTACTTTAGTTTTTGATCTATTGTCGGCAGTAGTCAATTCTTCTTCAAGTTTCGGCATCGATATTCTTATTATACAGCAGTCTCAAAGCCAGGTGAATGTAGCCATGCGATGGCTGTTACTCCTGCCTGTGGCAGACAGGCCTGTCTGCCACAGGCAGGTACGCACGTATGTGGTATGGGGTTTACTTCGAAAAAGATTTTTCAATCGCAAGGACTTTGTTAAGCCTTCTTTTATGGCGTGCTGCATGTGAAAATCGGGCATTGAGAAATGCCCGGATGATCTCTGAAGCCAGCTGCGGTCCAATTACCCGGGCGCCGAGACAGAGTACGTTCATGTCATCATCCTCAACACCCTGCCGGGCTGAAAACGTATCATGGCATACTGAAGCACGTATTCCAGGGAATTTGTTCGCCGCGATACAGGCACCGACGCCGCTACCACAGATGAGAATACCTCTTTTTGCTTTTTTATGTATTATTGTCTCAGCAACGGCGAGTGCAAAATCAGGATAATCGGACGGATCAGATGAATGGCTTCCTATGTCAATGACCGTATGCTTCAAGCTCCTGGCATAAGCAACAACGTCCTTTTTGAGAGAAAACCCGCCATGATCTGCGCCGATAACCAGTTTCATGCTTTCAATAACCGATCTGCGCGCTTCACAATATTACGAACAGTAAATCCAAGGTTTGCGAAGATAACATTGGCAGGAGCAGAAGCTCCGAACCGGTCAATGCCAACAATATCTCCCTTGAGACCAACATATTTATACATGCTTAATGATGAGGCAGCTTCAATCGCGAGTCTTTTTTCGACTGCCGGGGGGAGAACGCTGTTTTTATACCCTGTGCTCTGTTTATCAAAGAGTTCGAACGAAGCCAGATTGACAACACGCACCTTCTTTCCTTCAACGGCTAACTGCTCGAATGCCGCAAGGGCAAGAGGTACTTCAGATCCGGATGCGATCAGGATCAGCTCCGGTTTTTTGCCCGTATCAGCGAGGATATAGCCGCCTTTTTTGAGCCCTGAAGCAGATGCGTATTTCTTTCTGTCAATGACCGGGAGTTTTTGACGGGTCAGAATCAGGGCCACGGGCCCGTGCGTATGTCCCAGGGCAATCTCCCATGCAACCGCGGTTTCGTTCGCATCTGCAGGCCGGACCACTGTTAAGCCGGGCATTGCCCTGAGGCTGGTCAGATGCCCTATAGGCTGGTGCGTTGGGCCGTCTTCTCCCAGACCAACCGAGTCATGGGTAAATACATAGATTACCTGAGTCTCCAGAAGCGCGGAAATCCGTATAGCGGGCCGCATATAGTCAGAAAAAATAAGAAAAGTCCCGCCGTATGGAATAAGCATGTTACTGAGGGCCATGCCATTCAGGGCCGCGCCCATACCATGTTCCCTGACGCCGAAATGCAGGTTGCGGCCGCCTTTCTTTTCATTAAAATTCGGATAATTCTTCAGATACGTATTGTTGGATGGCGTCAGGTCTGCTGAACCGCCTATTAATTGCGGAACATGGTCGGCTATATTGTTCAGCACCTTGCCAGATGCACTGCGCGTTGCCAGAGGTCCGTCAGCCGGTTTGAATACAGGAAGATATTTTCTGACTGACCTCGCCTGATCTCCTTTTTTCATCATGTTCCACTGTTTTGCGAGGGAAGGGTAGTGTTTTTTATATTTTTTGAACATGTTCTGCCACGCGTTCTCTGCTTTTCTTCCTGCTGCGACTGCCGCGCGATAATGAAGCAGGGCCTTTTGTGGTATATAGAATTTCTTCTGGGGCCAGCCGAGCTGTTCTTTGGTGAGCTTCAGTTCTGCCTCACCAAGAGGAGCACCATGAGCATCTGCAGTATCGTGTTTGTTGGGGCTGCCATAACCGATGTGCGTGCGAGCGATGATAAGAGACGGTCTTTTTATTTCCTTCTGTGCCCGCCTGATCGCAGTCTCAACCTGCTTCAGATCATTCCCGTCCACTTTTTGTACGTGCCATTTATACGCCCTGAACCGAGCGCCGACATTTTCCGTAAAACTCAGGTTCGTAGGACCATCAATTGATATCTTATTGTCCGAGTAGAGGTAAATGAGTTTGCCAAGTCCGAGATGACCTGCAAGAGAGGCAGCCTCGGAAGAGATGCCTTCCATCATATCACCATCGCTCGTAATCGCGTAGATGAAATAATCAACAATCTTATGCCCCGGCTTATTAAACATGTCAGCCAGATAGCGTTGTCCAATGGCCATGCCGACACCGGTTCCAAAACCCTGTCCCAGAGGACCGGTGGTTGTCTCTATGCCGCAGCGAAGGCAGTACTCAGGATGTCCGGGTGTTGTGCTCTCCCACTGCCGGAAGTTTTTTATGTCATTCAGGGATATACGATGGCCGGTAAGGTGGAGGAGACTGTACAGGAGCATTGATCCATGACCGGCGGACAGTACGAACCGGTCCCTGTTCTGCCAGAACGGATTTTTGGGATTGTGCTTCAAAAACCTGGTCCACAATACATATGCCATTGCCGCATCACCCATCGGCATGCCCGGATGTCCGGAATTGGCCTTTTGAACAGCATCTGCGGACAGCATACGGATGGTATTAATACTGAGCTCATCAAGATTCATTTTTTTCACGTGCATGCCTCCGATCATTAAAATAGTCTGAGTGAGAGAGTAATTCGGAACTGGTTGATGGTACAAAAAAAATCTTCAACAGGTCAATATGATAATATACTGTTACATATTTTCTTATATAGCCGGGAATATCATGCATTGAATATTCCAGTTTGGCGTTTGGTTCCGTAATGCGAAACACACGGATGTTGAATGCATAAATTACAGGGGGTGATGATGAAAAAAATTAGCTGGAGAATATGGATTGGCATTCTGCTCGTTTCATTGTCGATTTTCTTCTATGTTGCTCATTACCTTATCTTCAGGGATTCCCACCATATTTTTGTATTCATGCTTCATGACATAGCATTTGTACCGCTGGAAGTACTTTTCGTTACACTCATTATCGAGCGTCTTCTCCATCATCGGGAAAAACAGTCATTACTGAAGAAAATGAATATGCTTATCGGGGCATTCTTCAGCGAAGTGGGAAAGCATCTGATATCTTACTGTTCTGATTGTACGGGTAACCGTGCCGAGATAAGCGGGCATTTTCTCATTGCTACTGACTGGACTGACAGGGATTTTGCTTCTGCACAGCGGTATGCATCGGCATTTGAGCCCTCAATTGAATGTGCCGCAGAAAGTCTAGAGGAGTTACGGGATTTTATTATCACAAAAAGAAGTTTTATGCTTGCCCTCTTGAAAAATCCAAACCTCCTTGAGCATGAATCATTTACGAATCTTCTCTGGGCCACGTTTCACCTGAGCGAAGAGCTTGAAGCCCGCGGGGATATTGCCGGATTGCCTGCATCTGATCTGAAACATCTTTCCGGTGACATAAAAAGAGCGTACGGACAACTCATTGTGCAATGGCTGGACTATATGAAGCACCTGAAGCATGACTATCCGTATCTGTATTCTCTATCTGTGAGAACCAACCCGTTCAGGAAGGATGCGAACCCGGTGGTAACGGGATAAGACAGCAATGAGCAACGAGTTCTGAGCAATGAGAGATCCCGTAAAGTCGCAAAGCGACCACGGGATAAAAAAGGTACAAAAAATAGGAAGTAGATAGAAAGAAAGAAAGAAAAAAAGTGCTGAGCAACGAGAAGCGAGTTAGGATTAAGGAGTAAACCTAGAACGTTGAACCTAGAACTCATAAAGCGTAACGCGAAACGCATAACAGACGTTGAGATCTTGTATCTGACAACTGTCAGCGGTGAACTGTCAACTAACTCATTCCAAGCGCTTCTTTGGTCATTCTCTCAGCGGTCTCGAATACTGCCTGTTTGTTTTCTTCGGTCCGGGCTTCGATATAAAATCGCACCTTTGGTTCTGTGCCTGACGGCCTGATCATAAGCCACGATCCGTCGTCAAACAACAGTTTTGTTCCATCAACCGTTATGACATCAGTTACCGTTCTTTGCGTATTGCCAATCTTTAACAACGTGCCTTTCTTATAGGTATCTTTAAGCGCAGAGAGTTTCTCTTTCAGGGGGGTCCCGGTAAGTGAGCGGTCAACCGCGATACCTGAACGGTCCGGATAGAAATAACCAAATTCATCCATAATATCCGCAAGATATTCACTGAGGTTCTTTCCGGTTAGAGCGATCATCTCCAATGCAAGAAGAAATCCGAAAATTGCATCCTTCTCCAGCGTATGATTGTACCCTGATATCCCGTCCGACTCTTCAAAGGCAACAATAGCGCGCCTGTCTGATTGCTGTAACAGGTACGGCCTGAAGTTTTTGAACCCCACTTGTGTCTCTGCAACCGGTATACCGAGTTTCAGGGCGATGGCATTGACAAAATTGCTCGTTCCGACTGACTTTGCAACAATCCCCTCAATTCCCTTATGCACATGGAGAAAATGAAAGGCCATGGCACCGAAGTAGTTCATGGGAATCTGCATGCTGCTGTCAGCATATCGAATGCGGTCACCGTCAGGATCCATAATGACGCCAAACTTGAGCGGAGCAGCAGCATCATTCAGGGCCTGTTCAACGCCGGCCATGTTTGCTTCTGACGGTTCCGGAGCAACTCCTCCGAAAAGAAAATCGTCTTCTGTCCTCAGATAAGTCAACTTGTCTGAATCACCGAGTATCCGATTTATTCTGCCTCGTGTGGCCCCATGGACATTATCAACAGAGATAAAACAATCTCCTTTCCGTAAAAAATCGCGAAGCCGTTCAAGGTCTATCGTTTTTCTCTTTTTCAGGTAATCAATGTAAAGAGCGGTAAGATCAATTTTTTCAATCTGTCGTGGCTCAGCAGGCTCAGGCTTTATACCGCTATCCATCATGGAATTGGCGATTTTTTCTATCATAGACGTGATTTCAGAACCCGCAGGTCCCCCATCAGACGGGTTGAACTTGCACCCAGCGTAATTGGCAGGATTGTGTGACGGGGTGAGATTTATTGAGCAGGCGGCATGCAGCATTTCTATTCCGGCAGAAAATTCGGGTGAAATAGCTTCTCCTGCATACCAGGTCTTTATACCTTCTTTTTGAAGAATGCCGAGAACCTCTGCTGCGAATTCAGGACCGAGAAATCTGTTGTCGTGGCCGACAATCACTCCCCTTTTTTTTATTTCATCGAAGTCCTCTACCCCAATCGCCTGCATAACCTGTTCGTCTCCACTCTTAAACATTTCTACCATAGCAGCAGTCACTATCCTCACATTAGTGAAGGTAAAATCACTTCCTATCTCCCCGCGCCAGCCCGATGTGCCGAAAACAATATGTGCCGGCTCAGTATTTTCTCGCGCAAATCGTTCAACATCGGACAAAAGAGTTCTGTTGTTAGTTGCATCAGAAAGAATTACTTTCCAGCATGATGCAGCGTCTTTATACGTTGTTGACACAAAAACCTCCTGAAAAAAAAGATAAACTAACTGTGTTATGCCCTCCGGTCAATAATACCATTGAATATCTTCCGTCTTTATAACAAGCCATGATGTCCGCTCCTTTTCGAGATAAAAAACTGTTTTTTGCTGTTCTCCTGCGTCGCCGAGGATATAACCGGTGTCCTGTCCATACGTCGCAATAACGCTGAGATCGAGTTCTACCGTAGCTTTCTTTTCTGTTATGCTGATGTCCTTTATTTCGTATTCAATGATGAAATTATCAAGTTTTTGAAAAAAGCGCTCGAATCCTTTTTGTAAAAAAAGATATGACATTCCGTGCTCGTCCGAATAGTGGTATGAGACCTTTGACATAACGTCTTCCAGATTTTCCGCTGTTACAGCCTGCGCACCTTCCTTAAACAGTTTTTTTATCCTGCTTTTATCAGACGGCCATAACACAAAGACAAGAATCGCAGCAATGATTGGAACGCCCAGAAATATAACGGATTTTTTATTCATGACATTGGCTATATTAGCACTAATTGTCTGATTTTCCAACGATTTAGAGAGCAATGAACGCGACTGCTACACATATGAAATTTCACCTAACAGATTACCTGCTTATATTAATTTGACAGCCCATTCAATATGCGGTATAAGTAAGAAAAAGGGGGTTAATCGTCCAAACGTTTCAGATTTATTGAGTTTTGAGCCATTCTTTATGATGTACATCATATAAACAGATTATTTTTTGTTTTATAGTTTTACCAGATAACCTGATAATCATGCGCCTGTCGCATTGCGTGTTAAGAATGCAAAAGAGATCCACTGAAGCCAAGCTGATAATTTCTTTATTCACATAGTAAAAACTTTTTTAGCAAAGGGGGGAATTATGTCACTTACCAGAAGACATTTTCTTAAGACAACGGCAGCGGTTACTGCTGCAACCGCGGTCGGGATTGCTGTTCCTGACGAATTAATGGCTCTTGCTGAAAAGACCCAGGCAGGATGGAAATGGGATAAGTCTGTCTGCAGATTTTGC
>JBFGJU010000029.1:0-14085 GCA_041577035.1 Thermodesulfovibrionales bacterium
GCAGGCCGTATTCTTCAGCCTGCTCGAGTGCTCGTGACAGATGCTCTATAGCAATTGGGTATTCCTCTCTCACATAAATGAATCCCTCTTCTGCCCCGATCGCGTAAGCCCCGATCGTCATTCCCTCAATGATGCTGTGCGGATCTCCTTCCATAAGGCTGCGGTCCATGAACGCTCCGGGATCACCTTCATCCCCATTGGCAATGATGTACTTTAAGTCTCCTGAAGCCTCACTGCAGATTTTCCATTTTATCCCGGTAAGAAAGCCTCCTCCCCCCCGCCCCCTGAGACCTGAAGCGATTACATGCTGAATCACATCTGAGGGTGTCATCTCTGACAGTACCTTGCCAAGCGCAGAGTATCCTTTTTCTGCTATATAACTCTCAATATCTGTTGGATCAATTCTTCCGCTTCTGTACGTAACATTCTTTTTCTGCTTTCTGTAGAGCGGAAGTTCTCTTTCATACTGTATTCTTTCCTTCGTTGCAGGGTCTTTCCATAACAGTCGTTCTATAACAGCATCGCCCGAGACAACGCTGGCTATGATTTCGGTCGCATCCTCCGGTTTCACCCTGCAATAGAAGATGTTCTCGGGCTCAATGACCATGATCGGGCCCATTTCGCAGAACCCATGACATCCGGTTTTTCTGATTTCGATTTTGTCCTGAAGTCCCTGCTTGTCGATCTCGCTCTTGAGTGTCTGAACCAGTTTCGAAGACTTCTGAGCCTTGCAGCCCGTACTTATGCAGGTCCTCAACACTATTCTGTCAGATCGCCGCTCATTGATACACCGGTCCCGGAAGCTCTCCAGGTCCGAAAGGCTGTTAAATGTCTTCACTCGTCCTCTTCCTGTTCATACGTCGAAAGGATTTTCTCCATCTTTCCTGCATCTACTGCTTCGTGGTATTCATCATCAACGGCAACGACAGGGGCAAGGGCACACGCGCCGAGACAATTAACGGTCTCAAATGAAAACATGCGGTCTTCTGTGGGCTCCCCTTCCTTTATATGCAGGGTTCTTTTTATCTGATCGATATTCGATACTGACCCGCCCAGGTGACAGGCAGTCCCACAGCAGACCTTGATGACATGTCGGCCCCTCGGCACCAGGCTGAAAGCCTTGTAAAACGTTGTAATGTCAAAAATTCTTGTCAGACAGAGTTCCATTTTTCGGGCAATGTACCTGAGCGTTTTTTCGGGCAGATAGTTTTCAAGAGTCTGTACCTCCTGCAGAATCCCGATGATGTTTTCGTGTCTATTTCCGTATTTTTCGATTATGCTGTCAATTGCCGCTGTGTTCATTGTCTGTTCTCTCTCTCTCTCTCTCTCTTTACCTTACTTCCTAGTCCCGTGGTCGCCCGGCGACTTTACGGGATCACTCCTTGCTTATGTTTTTCTTCTTCCAGCAGGGCATGGTATGCATTCCCCAGAAACCCTCTTTGACTTTGTGAAACAGGGTCCTTCTGCATAAGTCCTGCAGAGAGTCGTTGATGGCTTCCAGTCCTTTCAGAAAGGCTTCATCGACATATCCTTCATCAACAGCCATGTGCTGTAACTCCTTGGCAATCCTGCTGAACCTGATACCCTGAGGGCAGACAGCATAACAGGAATTGCACAGACAGCAGAACCAGATGAGATCAGATGAAAGAAGCTCTTTTTTCATTCCGAGCACGACCATATGGATCATGCGGCGAGGATCAAAATCCTCAACAACCTCACGCACCGGGCAGATTCCCGAACAGGAACCGCAGGTATAACAGGGTTTGATCTCCTCCAGACCGATCTTGACAGCTATATCATTCTTAAATTCGGGATCAGCTTTATCGAGCGAAAACGGTTTCATCTTAGTCTCTCAAATCAAAGAGCGGTACCCGGGATTCCGGAATGATAGTGATCAGGCAGAAAAAATGATATACTCTCATCGAATTTCCTGCGCCTTGAATCCTTTAGCCCCGATGCCTGATCTGATATTATGTTTTGCATAATTCTCCGTCCCATATATTTTTCTTCTTGAGCATGTCCACATACAATAGCACCTCGTCTTCTGGTATCTTCAGGAGTCCGGCAAGTTCAGAAACCGTGCGGGTTTTTTCTTCCAGATAGAGCAATGTTTCATACAATGTCTTTTCGCGGACAAACGTCGCCTCGAGTTTTTCCCTTGAAGGAAACGCTCCGTATGTATTGTCATCCTTAATCTGTTTTGCCTGTTTTGCAAAAACCATTCTGAGCGTTCTTCCGTTCACGGCCCGTAAAGCGGCTTTTATTTTGTATCGAAGCCTATTGATGTCAATGCCTTCCTTTTCTCCCAGTTGTCCGAGGTCGCGAATGATGCCGGTAAATTGTGAAATGACTTGAACAAATCTGATACCCTCGGCAGCAGAGACCCACTTGACTGCAAAACGCTCAGGATTGATCCCGAGCTGCCCGAGGATCATTCTTATGAGTTCGAATCTGTTCATGGCTTCGTAATTACCGGACCGGTAATGGCATTCTCCCAGGTGTCAGCCACCCACAAAGATACCGTCGGCACGATTTATAAATCCGTTCAGGACAAAAGCAGGTTCGATCCTGCCGGTACACATAACCCTGATAACCCGGATGTTTGGCGGATACTGGAGCCGGGCCACACCCGCCGCATCTGCCGCAGCATAACAGCACCAGTGGCACAGAAAGCCAAGAATCTTTGGCTGATAGCTCATCTATAGACTCCCGGGAAATATCGAAGCAAACGATATACTGTTCTGGACAATGAACAGACACAAAGAAACATTAATCATTATCCTTCCCCGCAGTTGTTCCAAAGGCTTCGATCTGGGCATTGATCTGCTCATCGGTAAATCTGCCCATAGAAATGGCCCTCGTTGGACAATAGGTTGCGCATACCCCGCAGCCCTTGCATGCTGCAGAAATAATTTCAGCCCTTTTTCCTTTTTCCTTTTTTATCATTTGAATGGCACCGTAGGGGCAGAATGCTGTGCAGAGCGTACAACCTATGCATTTTGACGAATCGCATGACGAAATAAGCGGTTCTGCCTTTACGTGACCTTTCGAAAGCAGAATAGCTGCCTTTGATGCCGCTGCCTTGGCCTGTGCTATCGATTCATCAATTGATTTCGGAAAATGCGCCATCCCGCAGATAAAAATACCGTCTATATATGAATCTACCGGTTTTAACTGAACATGCGATTCCATGAAGAACCCGTCAGAAGAACAGGGGACGGCAAATGCCTTTTCAGATCTGTTGTCCTTTACCGGCACAATCGCCGTGCTCAGCGCAAGCAGGTGAGCAGGTATGTTCACATCGTTTCCGAGAATACGGTCTTTGACCCTGACCCATAAACTGCCTTCTCCTTCTGAAACCGCTGGCTTGTTATCCCGGTCATATCGTATAAAGACAACCCCTTCGTTTCTTGCGTGTGTAAAATATTTTTCGCGAAAACCATACATGTTCATGTCTCTATAAAGAATATAGACATTTGCCGAAGGGTTTAGCTCTTTTATCTTAAGCGCATTCTTTACCGCGGCACTGCAGCAAATACTGCTGCAGTATGGATGTTCTTCATTTCTGGATCCAACGCATTGAATCATGACAACTGAGTCTCGGTCAGCAGGCACATAACTTCCTGAAGCAATCTTCCGTTCGAGTTCATGCTGGAGCATTACTCTCGTGTTTTTTCCGTACAGATACTCGTCCGGTTCGTGTGCTTTCGCTCCTGTGGCAAGGATTACCGTACCATGGCGCAATTCAATAGTCTCTTTTTCATCACTGTCTCCGACGGTCAGGGCGGTTCTGAAATTGCCAACGAATCCATCAATGCTTACGATTTCAGCGTTTGTGTATATTTTTATTTTTTCATGATTCAAAACACGTTTAATGATCTGTTTGAGATGGTGCCCGGGATCGTTGCCTCCAAGTGTGTAATAAAGGTTTCTGAGATTTCCGCCAAGTTCGGAATTTTTCTCGGTGAGGTAACAGGTGAATCCCTGATCAGCTATCGAGAGTGCCGCTGTCATTCCAGAAAGTCCGCCTCCTATAACCAGGGCACTCGGAATGACATCTATTATCAGTTCATCAAGGGGCTTTATAAGCTGTGCCTTGGCAACTGCCATACTGATGAGATCCTTTGCCTTTGTCGTGGCCTCCTGTCTTTCGTGGGAATGAACCCAGGAACACTGATCCCGTATGTTGACCATTTCCACGAGGCATTTGTTCAATCCTGCTTCTTTCAGGGTTTCCTGAAACAAGGGTTCATGGGTCCTCGGCGTGCACGCGGCAATGACTACCCTGTTTAAATTTTCTTTCGCAATGGTCTCGCTGATGATAGTCTGTGCGTCTTCGGAACAGGAATAAAGGTTCTCTGTGCTCATTGCAACCTGGGGAAGGTCCGCGGCATACTTCCTTACGTCCTCCACATCGACGACGCCCGCAATGTTTTTTCCGCAATGACAGACAAATACCCCGATGCGCAGAGACTCATCATCAGCAACTTCTTCGGGAAATGCCTTTTCAGATATACGTGTACCACGAACGGAAAAGAGAAGTTCTGCTGCGCATGCAGCTGCTCCACTGGCCTGTATGACGCTGTCAGGCAATGCAACGGGTTCACGAAAGCCGCCTGCTACAAAGATTCCTTCTTTATCAGCTGAAAGCGGTTCAAACAGATCCGTAGAACAAAACCCATATTCGTTGAGACTGATGCCGGTTGCCTTGGACAGGGAAAAACAACCTTCTGACGGCCTGAGACCGGTCGGCAATACTACCAGATGAAAGGTCTCCTTTTTGAGCGTTCCATCCTCTGTTACGTAGGTAATCATCAGATCTTCCGTATTCTTATCGCGCCTTATCTCGGAGACCCGGGAACGGATAAACGTTACACCGGACGCTCGTGCACGCTCACTGAACTGGTCGAGTCCCTTTCCGTACATACGCATATCCATGAAGAATATCGTGATATCGATGTCAGGTTCATGCTCGAGGGCGACAATAGCGTCTTTTACCGCATACTTGCAGCACACAGATGAACAATAATTATTGCCTGAGACTGATGACCGAGAACCAGCGCACTGAATGAAAGCTATCTTTTCCGGCTTCTTGAGATCAGATGGCCTTGAGATATTTCCGAGGTAAGGACCTGAAGTGCTCGAGATTCGCTCAAACTCAACACCGGTTACCACATTTGGTGATTCCTTATAACAGTATGTATCAAGAAGCGCGGGATTTATGTCTTTGAAGCCGGCAGTGAGAATAACAGCACCAACCTGAAACGTTGCACTCTCCGGTTTCTGATCGAAGTCGATCGCCCCGCTCTGACAGGCCTTTGAACACTGTTTACATTCCTTCCTGTTCAGGAAGAGGCAATAATCCGGGTCGACAGAGTATGTTGAAGGGATTGCCTGGGTATACAGGATATCTATCGCTTTTTTTTCAGAAAGGTGTTGATTGTACGGATCAGGTATTGTCACCGGGCAATAAGGAGAACAGAACCCGCACCCGGTACATTTTGCTTCATCCACATACCGGGGACGCTTTTCGACTATTACCCTGAAGTTTCCGGCAGTACCGGCCACTTCTTTCAGTTCAGCGTTTGTTATGATTTCTATGTTCGGAGACCGACCGGCCTCAACAAGCTTGGGAGCCAGTATTCATATAGAGCAGTCATTGGTAGGAAATGTCTTGTCAAGCGAAGCCATGAGCCCGCCAATAGCCGAAGCCTTCTCGATGAGGTACACATAGAAGCCGTGATCAGCCAGGTCCATGGAAGCCTGTATTCCCGCAATCCCGCCTCCGACAACCATAACAGCACCGATATAGATTTTTGAGTTATTGTGATCTGTCATAACGTCAAAAGATTATTAATCAATATCAAATATCAAAAACCAAATTATAAATGTAAACCAAGACTCATTAACATCAGTACAATAAGCGCTTCAAAACTTTTTTAGTTCTTATTCTTTAGCACGGAACTTGGCATTCGAACTGTGTCATGTATCATTTGTTTCATCACGTCAGTCTTCCACCAGTTCCAGGGCCCCGGTGTTGCACCACCTCACGCAGGAAGGGCTTGGCGGTATACCACAGAAATCACACTTCAAAGGGATACCGGTCTCCGCCTCGATAAAATATGGTTTCTCAGGGCATGTCGCCCGGCAGAAAGCGCACATATCATATGACTGTCCTTCTATTTCGATCAGTTGCTTTGAAGTACAGGCTGCATCAACAAAAGGACCTGAAATTACCGGGTAATAGCGGTTGCCGTCCCGCATTACCCGTATTCTGGAACGGCGCGGATTTGCCGTATTTGCGACATGGTTCAGCGAGCAGGCAGTCTCGCAATGCCTGCACCCTGTGCATTTTACATGATCAATTTTTATTCTTGGCATTATCAGTCCTCCAGTCCCAGCGTATTTACGGTCTCTGGCAGAGGCTTCCCATATTCATCCCATCCCCGTTCACGATAGTAATCAGGAAGCATTTCATTGACACGGCTTACCTGTCCTTTTCCCGGGCCGTCTGCAATCGGTTCATCAGTGAATCGTTTCGGAAGCGTATCATCAGATGCGCTTAGTCCCGCCTTCAGGTTGAACAGACGTTCAGCGTTCCAGATGCGCTCGCCGATCAAAAGCAGATCATCAGCTGTATAATGTGTTCCGAGGCAACTGTTTACCATGGGAACAAAATTCTTGAACTTTAACCCCATGAGCGGCCAGTTGCAGAGACCGAGAGAATCCATGACAGCTGTTATGTCCTGGTAACGTTTTGTCAGCGCAGGTTTGCCTTCAATCCCGGACGGGTCACTATCTTCATGAACGTTCAGGAGTTCATCGATAAACGTATACCCGTAAAGGTGGTGAGGTCCGTAGTTGCAGGTTGCAAAGTGAAGACCCATCCCTTGAATCGCACGGGGATCGAACGGTGCCAGCGGCAGACCTTTCACACCCATAAAGACATCAGGCCGTTCGTACGATTCGGCAATAGCTTTTGCCCCCAGCCCCAGTCTCTGCGCATGTCCCTTTTTTGTTGCTATCAGGCGGAGTGTGTCCAGCAAGGCGTTTTCATTTCCAAACCTGAGATCGATTTTCAGTTCTTCAGTTGTAGCGATCTTTTTTTCCACAAGTTCCATGAGCGTTGCCACTGTTCCTCCAGCAGCAACAGGGTCAAGCCCCATATCAGCACAGAGCATGTTTGCCATTCCGATAGCAGAAAGATTACTGATGCCACAGTTTGCACCGAGAGAGCCTATAGCGAGATAGGTTGGCACCATTCCTCTGCCTTCATAAGCAAGATGTTTCATATCTGTTTTTTTTTATGCATGCGATGGGGCAGGCAAAACATCCCCGGCTTCTTAAGGCAAAGGCATTTTCGAGAGCATCCGTACTTATATTCTTAAGAGAAACAGATGACTGCTGAAAATTGTTTTTTGGCAGGATCCCCTTCTGATAGCAGAGTCCGACGAGAAACGCGGTCCCCCACTGCGTCATGGACTGAGATGTCAGGGGAGCGCTGTTCAGCTTGTTGATCAGGGTATTGACCACCTGGACGAACCGGTCCCCGTCAGCTACTTCCAGCGAGTGCTGGCCTTTTACCGCGATAGCCTTGAGATTCTTCGACCCCATGACAGCACCGATACCGGCACCGCCGACAGCAAGAAACCGGTCATTAATCAATGTTGCCACAGGAAGTTGGCGCTCACCAGCTGGTCCAATCGAAACCAGAAATGTCTCTCTCGCCGCCCACTGGTCATTGAGGCTGTTTTTAAACATATCCTCGGTTTCGGATGTCTGGCGTCCCCAGTACTCCAGTGCGGGAATGATCCTCACCTTATCATTCGATATCGAAAGGATCACCGGGGTTTCTGCCTTTCCCTCGACAATGATCATGTCAAAGCCCGCATATTTCATTTCTGCGCCGAAATGTCCCCGCATCTTTGCACATGCAATAGTGCCTGTTAGCGATGACCTGGTTATCACATTGCAGGATGCGCCGGTGACAGCACCGGTGCCAACCAATGGGCCTGAAGAGAATACGAGTTTATTTTCAGATGACAGAGGATCGGTTTCCGGGGAAACTTCATGAGAAAAAACCGTGACTCCCAGACCGCGTCCTCCAAGAAATGTTTCAAGGAGGGCAGGATTGAGTTCTTCAATAGCATGCCTGCCCTCGGTAAGGTTTACTCTAAGACAACGACCAACCCATCCGTTCATTTTTCACGTTCTCAAGCTGTCATTCGTTTAGCCAACGCCTTTAAGCCACTCAACGGTTTTTTCTTCCAGCGCCCGGTCATAACTGAATGTTACGCAGGCAGTCCTGCAGCAGCCGCAGCCGATGCATTCTTCTGTCTCGACAAAAATAGATCCCTGCTGATCCTTTATGGCATGCACGGCACAGACCGGCAGAGCATAGCACGACTTACAATTATGCTTGCATATAGTGTTTAACATCTTTGTTTACCTCCTGTTTCTTTCCCAAATTTAGCCAAGAATCTCATCGACTTCTTTGGCGTCAGAATCCATTACATAATCGATCCCTGAGACGTCGGCAGCATCCTTTGTCAGAGCCACGAGATCGTTCCGGTCAATATGCTCGAGCGCGAACTTTCTTGCTCCCGCCATTAACTGCTGAAGGCCCTGCTTCATTCTGTCAATGTAGGAGTACATGCCGATTGCTCCGGGTGGCAGTTTTGCAAAGTCTTTTCCGAAGCGTTCCTTGAGTTCTGCCCCGACAGCGAAGAGGCGCAGATACCCCTGTTCAATATCTTCTCCCTCGATGTCCATTTTTTGAGACATTAGTTTTCCATGCGTTTTACCGACCATGGCCGCTGTAAAAATGGCGCGTCCCAGGCAGATAGCTTTAACATATGGTGCACCGAGAGCAATGGCCTTGAATATATGGTCCTCGAGAGACAGGCCACCGGCTATTGCCATGGGAGGTATATATGCTCCTCTTTTGGCTAGCCTTTCACACATCCGATAGGCAAGACATTCGAGTTGAACAGTCGGGATACCCCATTCGTTCATCATGCGCCAGGGGCTCATGCCGGTTCCGCCTCCGGCACCATCAATGGTGAGGAGGTCAAGCTTGGCGTCCGAAGAGTATTTTATGGCCCGTGCAAGATCGGCCGGACGGTATGCCCCTGTTTTCAGCGTTACGTATTTCGCTCCGACCTTTCGCAGGTATTCAACAGACTTGTGAAATGATTCTTCTTCTACCATGCCGAGCCGCGAATGACGTTCAAATTCTGAGATCCCCCCTGCCTTGAATGCTTCCTGAGAAGTGGGAAGTGTTGGATCGGGGAGAACAATATACCCTCTTTCATTCAGCTGCAGGGCCCGCTCAATGGAGCGAAGCTTGACTTCACCACCGATATCCTTTGCACCCTGACCCCATTTCAGCTCAAAGATCTCTATACCCAGTTTTTCTATTACATACTCAGGCACACCAAGTTTGGTGTCTTCAACGTTAGCCTGTACAAGAATGCCGCCTGAACCGGTATACCACTGTTTAAACGCATTGACGCGACGTTCCATTTCAGGTGACCTGACGATCCGGCCGTTCTTGATTTCAGCCTGCGGGTCCATGCCGCAGACGTTTTCACCTGCAACAACAATCACGCCGGATATTGCCGCGCCAACAGCCGCATCTTCCCAGTTAATCCGCGCGATATCAGTAGAACCAACCGCACCGGTAAAAACGGGGAAATCCATTTTTATGCTGCCATCAGCGCCGACTGCGGTCTTCGTATCCACGTTTGGAAATCGCGCGATGTCCGGATCAGCCTCCACGCCGACTGCACCAACAGCTGTTCCCTGAATATTAAAGTGGGAAAAGTCTACCGGGTAGTCCTTTTCAGAACCGGAGGTAATTGTGCCGAATGGAGCTGGATAAATAACTTCTCTCCCCTTAAGCGCTGAACGACCGATTTCACACGGTCCTTCGCACCCGTCAACGCACGTTACGCAAATACCTGACACAGGAGCCGGTGTGACTCTCGTGGTAGTGAGCGTTGCCGCGCTGTAGTTGGGTTTGCTGAAACTCATTGTGCACCTCCTTGAATTAAATTTTCTTAGATAACAAACAGCATGAAATTAAGTATTCTTTTGCTTCCGATGGAAAAATTAAGTATTTCTTATGTCAAAAAACAAAAAAATTCCAGAGATGTAAGTATGATGTAATTCTATCAAAATCTGCCCCATCACCTCCTTATAGAAAGTTTACATGATGATGTCAGAAACATGATTGCAGGATGAGTGACGTCATGGATAGAAACATCTGCTTGATTTTACCGTTGTCTTCGCAGCACGGTTATATTCCGGCGTCTTGATCAACCGATACCTCCCCTTTTTATTTATGAGACTATCGGTGTTTCTCAGCGTTCTGAACAAGTACGGCAATAGGCTACCGGTTACTCGTTTCCGCTAATCTAAACCATTCATGAATCATATGTCAAGGTGCTCTTATGACGAGGTCTCCGTCAAAATATCCGTTTTTTTATCTGCCGGAAAGAGGTACAATAAAGAGGGTTGACACGGACATGCTCATATAGTAATATTAACATACGGCAACCGTTTGCCGTCGAAATGAGATAAACGCCTGGAGAAACGGGATTTAAGGCTCTAAGTCCTTAAAATAAGGCGTTTTTTTTGTCGAAGTGAAAATGAAGGAGGTCATGACCTCAAAATGTGCAGACTGGCTGCAATAACATCTTCTGAGTATATATCACCCATGGAGAATATCCTCGCTCTTGAGACCATGAAAGAAGGCCATGATGGTTCGGGCATGGGAATCATTCTGAAAGACCTTGGCGGTGAGTTTGAAGGACTGAAGAAGTATCCTATACTTTCGGCAATCTGTTCTGAGCGCGGTCATGAGACGGTCGACCGGTATATGGAGGCCCAGGGCTTCCATATTAAACACGTCTGGGCGCCATCTATCAAAGATCTACCGGAGATACAGAAGAGAGACAACTACTTTGCAAAGGTCTATCAGTATCCCGAGTCGTATGTGGACCGTCCATTCTCTGAAAAAGAGGATCTACTTCTCAAAACCAGGCTTGCCTTGCGTGCGATGGGCGAAGCAGATGAATCGATCATCGTTTTTTCTTTTTATCCGGATATCCTTGCCATTAAAGAGGTAGGAGACCCGCTCGAGTTGAGTGAGTTTTTCGGGCTCGATAAATCTTCGATCATGGCAAAGATCGTATTTTCTCAGGGACGCCAGAATACAAACTATGCAATTAATCTGTATGCCTGTCACCCGTTTTTTATCCAGGGCTATGGGTCTATGACAAATGGTGAGAATACTGCTTTTGTTCCTATCAGGGAGTTTCTCATGAGCAGGGGATTCCCCGGCTATATCGGATATAACAGTGACAGTGAAGTCTTTACCCATATACTGCATTATCTGCACAGACAGCTCGGGTATCCTTTGACCTATTTCAAGGATGTTATAACCCCGCTCAAGCCGGCTGAAATCGAGCAGAGATCGGACCGGGAGGCACTTGACCTGATTAAAAAGTCACTGAGAATGCTGTGCATTGACGGGCCTAATTGTAATATCGGATTTACACCGGATGGCACCTGCTTCATGGTACAGGACGCGAAGAAGCTTCGACCGGGAGTTGTCGGAGGTGTGAAAGGGAAATATGCACTCATGTCCGAAGAATGCGGACTGGACAGCGCTGTTCCGGAACGGGACCGGTCAAAAGACATATTTCCGATGAAATATGATATGGCAATTATCCCACCCGGCGCGGGGGAGGTGAATGTATGGAACCAGCTGGATTATTAGACCGGAACCATCAGCTGTCGTTAAAAGAATTTCCGTATATCATTAGATGGCGTGATGACCGCTGTAAGCGCTGCGGAAACTGTACCGCTGTCTGTCCTGTCAAGGCGATAGAGCCGACGGTGAAGATTCAAAGGAGCGTAAGTTCCGAAGGGCCGGTGCCCGAGCCTGCGGCGAAAAAAAGGATTCTTCATATTGTTGAGCAGGTAAAAGACATTAACCGTTACTGTACCGGATGTGCTACCTGTACGCTTGTCTGCCCGAACGAAGCAATAGAGCCTGAATTTAATCCACAGCATAAATTTCTCCATTTCAAGAACAGAGGCGGGGACTCATATAAGCGGGGCGGAAGAAGAAATGATCCTGCGCTCTCAACGATTGAACGATTGAAATTTACAAGAATCTCAATGTTAACAGACCCGGCACTTGATGCAGGAAGACATGAATTCCGCATCAGAACACTCCTTGGAAGGAACCTTTCCGAGGAAACGCTTCCCCTTGAAACAAGGGATGGAAAACTGTTCGTCAGGAAAGACGAGCTGTTTGTTCCTCCGGTACGTGAGATCTATCCGATCATGATCGTCAGTATGTCGATCGGGGCGCTTTCTCCGCCCATGTGGGAAGGTCTTGCGATGGGTGTTGCGTATCTGAACGAAGTGGAAAATATGCCTGTTGTTATGTGCTCCGGTGAAGGCGGTATGCCGGCACGGCTTCTGAAGTCACCGTACCTGAAGTACTTTATATTACAGATTGCGTCGGGCTATTTTGGCTGGGATGAAATTATACACGCATTGCCTTATATGGTGGAGGACCCGTGCGCCATAGAGATTAAATATGGACAGGGGGCAAAGCCCGGTGATGGCGGACTCCTCATGTCGTATAAAGTCCTGAAACTGATCGCCGGCATACGGGGTGTTCCTCTGAATGTTGACCTGGCGTCGCCACCAACGCATCAGACGAAATATTCTATTGAAGAGGCGGTTGCCAAAATGATCCAGTCGATGTCGATGGCATGGGGATTCAGGGTTCCCGTTTTCCCGAAGATTTCGGGTTCAAAGACAGCCCGGGCGGTTTTGAATAATCTCGCCAGAAACCCGTATGCAGCTGCCTTGAGTATTGACGGTGAGGACGGTGGAACAGGCGCTGCGTACAATGTTTCCCTGGATAAAATGGGTCATCCGCTCGCTGCCAATATACGGGATTGTTACCTTGATCTTGTCCGTCAGGGGAAGCAGAACGAACTTCCTCTTATCGCGGCTGGCGGAGTCGGTAAAAGGGGAAACCTCGCGGCGAATGCTGCGGCACTGATTATGCTCGGTGCTTCGGCTGTTTCTATCGGAAAATATATCATGCAGTCGACTGCCGAATGTTTCGGTGATGAGTACAACAGGTGTAACCTCTGTAATACCGGAAGATGCCCAAGAGGCATTACTACGCAGGATCCCAAGCTGTACAGAAGGCTCGATCCTGACAGGGTTGCGGACAGGGTTGTTCAGGTATTCAGGAGTGCTGATACTGAATTGAGAAAGATCTTTGCGCCTATGGGAAGGAGTACTGAACTTCCGATTGGAATGTCAGACGGCCTGAGCATAGATGATAAGGCAATGGCGGAACGGCTGAAGATAGATCATGCATGTTAGAGGCAGTAAACAAAAAAAACAGACTTAGGCCAAGGTTGAGGTTAAGAAGAAAGCAAAAACTATAAAACGAGTTCGCCCGTTAAAGGCGAGATAAGGCTAGGGCTGAGGAAAAAAGACAGTGACTGAGCAACGAGTACTGAGAAAAAACAGTAAGGAGTCATTCGACAGGCTCAGGATAGTGTCACACAGACAAGGAAAGTATAGGGACAGACAAAGCCGAAAAACTAGTGCTACAGGATGCAGAGAGAACAGAAGAGAATAAAGAAACTTAAAAAATAACATGAAACAAAAGAAGACTCAGAAAAAGACACAGAAAAAAACGGCTGGACGTCCACAGAGAAGAACCGTCACAATTCTTGGAAATGTTAACGGCAGGAGGATCAGCTCCCGCATTCTGGAGGAACAGATTCAGCAGGCGGTGAGTGACGGCGCGCAGAAAATACATATTGTTGCTGATGGGCAGCACGGCATTGGCGGACGTATCTGGCCCCGTGACAAAGCGGTCACGATTACGGTTGAAGGTCCTGTGGGCCAGCGCCTTGGCAGTATGGGCATGTCCGGCACAGAGATTGTTGTCAGAGGAAGTGTTTCTGATGATGTAGGCTGGATTAACTGCGGCGCATAGATAACCGTGCTCGGTGATGTTACGTACGGCGCACATAA
>JBFGJU010000030.1:0-13569 GCA_041577035.1 Thermodesulfovibrionales bacterium
GCCGCCACCACCTCCTCCTGGACCAACACAGCTGCTTTCAACACTTACTCCTCCGAACGGTTTTCAGGTCGTGCCGTTCCGGATAGGACTTACAAATTTTGGTAATCCGATAAGCCTGACTATCACGTACAACGGAACCCCAACAACACCAGGATCAGCGACCCTTTCCGTTGGTCCTGAGCAATTTTTTGCTTTACCGGCTGTGGGAGGTATTGTCCAGCTGACGCTCACTGCCGACGTTACCGGCGCCTGTCTTAATTTTCATTTCTCGACAGGCGGCGGGAGGAGACCCAGTCCTGGTGGCTGTTCTACAGTGACCGGAAATACGGGTGATTTCATTCTTTTACAGACAAATTGATAAACGGATATCTGGGAGGAGGCCCTGAACGGGCCTCCTCCTCAAACTTGTTCATGCAGGCGATAAATGGTGAATAAGATGTATATCAAAGGAATAGTGAACAGTATACTGATGGTCTCCGTGATTAGCGGAGTGTCTGTGACAGCAGAGGCACGCAGTCAACATGGCCCGCCGCAGGGCACATCAGCAGGAGAAAAGCAGGTGATCAGCCTCACCCTTGAACAGGCAATAAGCCGTGCCATGCAGGCAAACAGGACGGTCTTAAGCTCACGGTATGGGATGGACAACCAGAAAATATCCCTCTCCTCGGCATGGGCTGATTTTGACTGGAAAATCTTTCCCGCAGCGTCCGCCGGGCTTTCCGGCACTGATTCTGACAGTGCTCATGAACTTGGGATTGGACTGTCATTTGAAAAAAGGCTGCAGCGTGGTACCCGTATCTTTGTCAATCCGGACACGAGCTGGATAGACGATACCTACAACACACGTGTAGAGATTTCATTTGATCAGCCTCTTTTAAGGGGATTCGGCAAGGATGTGAATCTCAACAGTGTACGGAGTTCTGAATTTTCCGTTCGTACATCCGAAAGAAATGTATATCTTACAAAAGTAAACATTGTTCTCGAAACTGTTTCAGCAGTATATGAAGTGATAAAGCAGAGAGAGCTTTTATCTCTCAACGAACATCTTGCGGAACGGTTGAAGGGTCATGCTATCTCCGCAAAAGCAAAGGAAAAAGTAGGCCTGTCCACGCCGATGGATACATTCAGGGCTGAGATTCGTCTTAAAGATGCCCAGGACAGCATAACATTATCAGCTGAATCCCTTGAAAACGCACTGGACAGACTTAAGATTATCCTTGCTTTACCGGTAGACACAGACTTGTATATTTCAGCACCCGTCGAACGAGCGGCATTTACGATGAATGTTGAGCACGCAGTTAATACTGCGCTCAGAAACCGCGTGGAACTTATCCAGATTAACGATGAGTTAAAGGAATCAGAGCGGAGATCAGAAATAGCAAAGCGGAATATCCTGCCTGAACTGAGACTTGCTGTTAATTATGCCCGGTTCGGTGTGGAAGAAAGCTTTGGGAGAAGCGCAAGTTTTGATGAATACCTTTGGGGGGTCAGGCTGGTGAGCGGCACTGACCTGGCCCGCATAGCAGAAAAAGCGGCCTATCAGCAGAGTCTCATTGAAACGGAAAACCTGCGTTTAAGCATGCAGAACGAACGTGATGAAATACAAAAACAGGTGAGACAGCAGATGATCGCTCTGGAAAAATCACAGGAAAGAATCGACATCAGAGATGAACAGATCAGGCAGGCCGAAGGAAAACTTGCTTTGGCAAAGGTGAAATTTAAACACGGCATGTCCGATAATTTTGATGTCATCGAAGCCGAGACCGAACTTCAGCGGGCGCGCGTGGACGTGCTCTCAGTTGAGACCGATTACATCGTGGGGCTTTACACGATGAGAGCAATTCTCGGAACTTTGATCGAGCGATAAGGGAGGGACCGTGGAATCCAAGAAAAGCTATCGCATGTACTCACTCATTTTTGCGGGATTGATCCTGTCAGGAGTGTTTTATTCACAGTACATACCGCCTGGAATGAATGAGTCAAAGAATGTGCTCTCGACAGCTTCAGTAAAGAGTTTTGACGTCATCGTCAATACGGTGGGTGTTCTTGATGCTGTGAGGTCGCATATGGTTACTTCCATGATACGGGGAGATAAAGGGAAAATCATGTCCCTCGTTGAAGATGGCACGCGAGTCCAGAAAGGTGATGTGCTGGTTAGGCTCGATCCAACCCCATTTGAAGAGGATATGCTTCGTCTTACCGGTGAAATGCACAGTTATGAGTCTGCTGTCAGGGCACTGGAGCAGGCAATGGAATGGGAGCGAAGCCATGTGGACCGCGAGATAGAGACAGCAGAGTTTAATGTAAAGATTGCAGAACTTGAGCTTAAGAAGATCGAGCGTGGTGAGGGACGATTACAGATGGCCCAACTGAAAAGCGATATGGAAACGGCTGGACAAAAGTATCAGCGATATACGGAATACGCCGGAGACCTGGAAGACCTCGAAAAAAAAGGGTATAGCAACCCGACTGAAATAACGCACGCAAAGGGAAAGATGGCGCAGTTCAAGGAAGCCTTTGACGTGGCACAGGAAAAATATACCAGTTACCGGGATTATGTCCTTCCGTCCCTGATCGAGACCGCGAAGGCCAAACTGGAACGAGCGAGGATGGAACATGAGCAAACGAAAAAGGCAGGCGTATTTACCGTGGCAAAGGCAATGGCAGAAGTGGAGCAGGCAAAACGTGAACTTGAAACCGCAAAGGCAACGCTGCAGCAGGCACGGACTGATCTGGAAAACACTACCATTTACGCTCCCATTTCAGGCATAGCGATTCTGTATGAGATGTTTCGTGGCAACGAGAAGAGAAAGCCGCGGGTAGGAGATACGGTATGGCAGAATCAGCCACTGCTCTACCTTCCTGATATATCTTCCATGATCGTAAAGACACAGGTTCGGGAGATAGACCTCCATAAGATTGCGAAGGGACAGACATGCACGATTCAGGTAGATGCTTTCCCTGATGTTCATTTTGCTGGTGAAGTCACACAGATAGGGATATTGGCAACTGAAAGGCTGGAGGGCGAGCGGGGTGACAAGTATTTTCAATTGACTGCATCTGTAAAGGGAGAAGATCCGCGGCTGAGGCCGGGCATGACATCACGGCTGTCGATCATGACCAACCGGGTTACGGATGCCCTGTCAGTGCCGATTCAGAGTATTTTCAGCGAGGGGGAAAAGAAGTTCTGTTATGTCTATGAAAGAGGCGGTTTCAGAAAAGCTGAAGTAACGCTCGGCAGACAGAACGAGGAACTGGTTGAAATTCTTTCCGGTTTAAAAGGAGGAGAGAAGATTAGCCTGGTCAGGCCTGATCCGGATGGAAAATGACTGAGTTAGGGCCTTCTCTCATTGAGGCGAAAGGAATTACAAAGGAATTCCGCAAAGGGGAGTCAGTGGTTCATGCGCTTCGCGGTATTGACATGCGTCTCGCTGAGAGTGAATTTTTAGCCGTAATGGGGCCGTCAGGTTCAGGGAAGTCCACCCTTTTGCATATACTGGGATGCCTGGAGCGCCCCACGTCAGGGGACTATATGCTCGGTGGATTGAATGTTCTGGAGGCTTCGGACGAGGAACTTTCTCATATCCGCGCCAGCCGTATAGGATTTGTATTTCAGACTTTTAATCTTGTTCCCCACCTTGATGTATATGAAAATGTGGAGCTCCCCTTTCTGTACTCTTCTTTTGATGATCAGGAGATCAAACAACGCGTACTCGAGGCAATTAAACGAGTGGGACTCAATGAGAGGCTTAAGCACAGACCTGCAGAGTTGTCGGGCGGAGAAATGCAGCGCACGGCGATTGCACGGGCGATTGCGATCAAGCCTGCCATTATTCTTGCAGATGAGCCGACGGGCAATCTTGACTCGAACACAGGACTGGAAATTCTCACGTTATTTCAAAAGTTGCATGAAGATGGCGCCACTATTGCGATGATCACGCATGACAGGACGGTAGCATCATTTGCGCAGAAAACCACGTTGTTTAAGGACGGGAAGTGTGTGGATACAATATGAAGATTGCTCGTGTTCGGGCACATGAGGCAAAATGAAGACCTCGAAGACTTTTATCTATGCCGTTCGATCGCTCCTCCAGCATAAATTGCGAGCCGCCCTGAGTGTGCTCGGTATTATCTGTGGGGTAATGGCGGTCCTCTCAATGCTGTCAATTGGCGAAGGGGCAAAACAGGAGGCGTTACGTCAGATTGAACAACTCGGGACGAGGAATATCTTTCTTAAGGCAACGTCCCTGACGACCGGGCAGTCACTCAAGGCACGGGAAAGATTATCAAGGGGATTGGGCTTTCATGACGTGAAACTCATTCAAAGAGGGGGCCTGGATGTGCGGGATGTTGCCTCTTTGAAAGAATTAACTGCACCGGTTATCGGAACAACAAAAGATATTACGCCGCAGATCGTGGCGGCTTCCTCCAATTATGCAAAGATTCAAAAGCTTCCAATTGCTCAGGGGAGATTTATTTCTGATCAGGACATAGCCCGAAGAAATCTCGTATGTGTAATCGGTGATAATGTAGCTCACAGCCTGGGTTTACAGCGCATAACCAAGAGCCAGGTAAGAATAGGGAATAATCTGTTTCGAATCGTGGGAATTTTGGAAAGACAGAATTTTAAGTCAGATAAATCATCCGTAGTGTCCGTTCGAAATTATAACGACATGATTTTCATCCCGTTTGGAACAGAAAATGCTGTAAATCGGATACCTGAAAACAAAAACAGGTCGGAATCGGAATTATCAGAAGTTGTTATTCAAGTTACCAGTTCCGATCATGTATCACAGGCAGCGCTTGCAATACGAAGGATAATGGAAGTATCTCATGGTGGTGTAGAAGATTATCAGGTCATTATTCCCCAGGAACTCCTGAGACAACTGAAAAAGACGCAGCGGACTTTTAATATCGTCCTGGGAAGTATTGCCTGCATCTCTCTCCTTGTTGGTGGGATAGGAATCATGAATATCATGCTTGCCACGGTACTGGAGCGAACGAGAGAGATCGGCATCAGACGCGCGGTCGGGGCTACCCGAAAAAATATTATCACACAGTTTCTCGTTGAATCAGTGTTATTGACAGTGTCGGGAGGTATTATTGGTATTGTAGCGGGGACTGGTGGCGTTTGGCTCATTAGTACCATGGCGGGGTGGAAGACAGCCATAACCCCTCTGTCACTCATACTGCCCGTCGTAATGTCCCTCCTGGTAGGGATATTTTTCGGTTTATATCCTGCGTATGTAGCTGCACGGATGGACCCGATAACTGCCTTACGGCATGAATAATAGGGTTTGATCATTGCGAGCAGGTCTAAGTAAATACAGCCAGTAAATTCTTATCTCCATCTTAAGAGATACTTGTAAGGAATCCAAATAATCAAGTACAATCAAAACTACGGGAGTGCATAGGGTTCTGGTGTCCCTCCTGGACTTCAAATCCAGTGTTGCCGGCCACAAACTGGCAGGGTGGGTTCGATTCCCACACGCTCCCGCCAAACAAACGGTGGGCAGGCCCGCCAAACTTTTTTTGATAACAATGGCTTACATTCTTTAGGATCTCATGTAACATACACAGAAAAGAAAACGTTAACTCTTTTCATGAACGTGCTAATATCTTATGCATGCCGGAGATTTTGAATAGTCACCATGATACCGCAGCCAAGAACAGTTATTGTTTTTTGTCCAAACTGGGTCGGTGATGTTGTCATGTCAACACCTGTTTTTTCGTGCCTTCGGCACAACTATACTAAATCTAAATTAATATGTGTGATAAGAAGATATGTGCGGGGAGTGGTCGAAGATAGCCCATGGTTTGACGGCATTATTGATTATGACGACAAAAGTGCCGACGGATTTTTTAAAATCATTAAGACGCTGCGCAGTATGAATCCGGACATCGCCCTTCTCCTGAGAAATTCTTTTCGATCGGCCTTCATGGCAAGGCTCGGCGGCGCAAAGCATATTTACGGATATCGGAGGGACGGCAGATCACTGTTATTATCGGACGGCCCCAAACCGGTCCGCGATCAAAAGGGAATTATACCTGTGCCAATGGTTAATTATTATATGGACTTATGTCGCTTTCTTGATCTGGAAATTCCTGAAGATACCCGTCCCCGTCTTTATATTTCCAGCGAACTGAGAGAAAAAGGCAGGAAACTCCTTCAACGCCACGGGATTCATTCCCATGATATGGTGATCGGTATTAATCCCGGTGCAAAGTTCGGCTCGTCAAAATGCTGGCCTTCGGAATACTTTGCGAAACTGTGTGAAATGTTTGAGCAACGATGGAAGTGTAAGATCCTTTTGTTTGTTGGTCCGGGAGAAGAGGAAATTTCCCGTTCTATTGTTGAAAACAGCAGGGCGGCCATAGTCAATACCGGCCCGGACAATGTTGATCTGGCCGCATTAAAATACTTGGTTCAGCACTGCCACCTCCTGGTCACAAATGATACGGGCACACGCCACTATGCCGTTGCCTTTGATATTCCCGTGGTGGTTATTATGGGCCCTACTGATGCTGCCTACACCGCGGCACACCTTGAAAAGACCCTTGTTATACGGAAGGAACTGGACTGTTCCCCCTGCCATGAGAAAAAGTGTCCTCATGGACATCACAACTGTATGAAGATGATAACACCCGAGGAAGTTTTCGAAGGCAGCATAAGACTCATGGAAAATGTGAAAATCCCATGAACTCTTCTTATTACCGTGATAGATGGATCAGCATACGGAAGGAAACGGTTGCGGTGGAAGAGCTCAACCGTCTTTCCCGGCAGATTGCCTATTCTTTTCTGGATTATTATCTCAAAGACTGCCGTTATGAAGAAGACTATATAGACCTGCTCTGTGAGATGACCACATTCTTCCGTGATCCCGCACTGAATAATCCCGGTACCCATGCCCTCTTCAATATCATTATCGAAAGTCTCTGCGATGATTTCGAAGAGCTGCAGACCGAGACTTATAACAGAGTAATGGTGCAGATAATATCTTATTGCCGCACTATCCCGGCAGGCAGGGACCTTGACGAAAGGCTAAAGGAATTCAATATTCACTCTTCTGATGATTTTCTCGAAAGGACGAGAAACATACGACTGCATGCTCCGTCCCTGGCCCACAAAAAAAACGTAAGTAAAATACTGCTCCTGTCCAGGGTAACTATCGGTGCAGACATCGCCATCACCAGCGTAATTATTCAGAGACTGCACAGAATCTTCCCTGATGCTCAGATTGTGCTCATAGGCAACAGCAAACTGGAAGAAGTATACGGGGGAAAAGGGGATATAAAAATAAGGGAGGTGCCCTATGCCAGAAGAGGAGGCCTGCTTGAGCGTCTGGCAAGCTGGCACAGCGTATTAAGAATCATCAACGAAGAAACAGTATCGCTGCACCCGGAAGAGACAGTTCTTGTTGATCCCGATTCCCGCCTTTCACAGCTGGGTGTCCTGCCGCTTTTTCCCTTAGACCGGTATTACTTCTTTGACAGCCGGTCTGCACGTTCTTTTAACAGCAAAATGTCCATGGTGGAACTGACAAACAGCTGGCTTGACAGCCTGACGAATGAACAGTATTTTTGTTATCCCAGGGTGTGGGTCCCGGATATGTATGTAACAAGGGCATCAGAGTTTTGCCGGTATCTGCGCGCCAGTGGTGCTGGCAAGATCATTGCCGTGAACTTTGGCGTCGGGGGAAACAGGAGAAAAGCGCTGAGCGCTGAGCTTGAGAAAAAACTGCTGTTGGCGCTTTTAGAAGAGCGGGATTCAGTGATACTGCTCGATAAGGGTTACGGAGATGAGGAGATATCTTATGTCAACTCATTAATACGTGATGTCAACGAGCAGGGCCATAGAACAGTTCATACCTGTTTTGCGACGGATACGCAAGAGAAAATAAGACACGGCATTGTGGGTATCCAGAGCAGTATCGGGGAGATGGCAGCGCTGATCGGCTTCTCCGACGAGTTTATCGGGTATGACTCTGCCTGCCAGCATATTGCCGCTGCATCCGGAACACCCTCCATTACTATTTTTGCCGGTTCCAATAATATGCGTTTTATCCGCCGCTGGAGCGCTCATGGAAAACAGAGGTGTAATATTGTGCACATTGATACATTGAACGATCCTGCACTTATTGATATTGATGATGTAGTTTTACGCATTATGCTCTTACGAGAAATACAGAAGGCGTCTTCAGGGTCATGAATATACTTTTTGTTTTTCCGAACGCAAATTCTCAAATAGGCTTTCATTATGGAATTGCCCACATGTCGGCTGTCCTGAAGAAAGCCGGCCATTCAGTTCATCTGCTGCAGCTTTGTGAAAATATCGCGCCCCTGCCATCAAAGGCGGAATTCATACGCAGAGTAAGATCTCTGGCACCTGACATAATTGGTTTCTCTGTTGTCACGAACCAGTGGCCCTATGCGAAACGACTGGCTTCCTGGGCCCGGCAGGCCACTTCTGCCCCCCTCGTGTGCGGAGGTATACACACTATGGCTACAGGAGAAGAAATCCTGAAGACAAGCGATTTCGATTATATTATCCGTGGAGAGGCAGACTATGCTTTCCTAAATTTTATCGAGGCGATTGAAAAGAATGAGGATATTTCACGCCTGCAGCATGTCGGTCTTATCAAGGATGGAAGCGCAATGATCAATCCTGTGGGCCCTCTGCCGGACCTGAACACCCTTCCGTTCAAAGATTATGAAATATTCGATTTTCAAAAATTAATTGATGCCAAGAACGGCTGGGTTGGACTCATGGGCTCCCGTGGCTGCCCTTTTTCCTGTACCTACTGCTTTAATCACCAGATGGTAAGACAGTACAGGGAAGATCTTCACTGCAGCTTTAAGCAGCTCAACTATATACGACATTTTAATGTCAGAAAGATCACTGAGGAAATCAGATACCTTCTCAGGAATTTCAGAAATATAAGGATGTTTATTTTTGATGACGATCTTTTTACCTTTTACCGGGACTATGTCATTGAGTTCTGCCGGGAATATAAAAACACGACTTCGTTGCCCTTTACCGTAAATGCGCACGTCGGTGCCTTTGATGAGGAACGGGCATGTCATCTGGCGGATGCCAACTGCACAATAGTAAAGTTCGGGGTCGAAAGCGGCAGCGAAAGAATCCGCAAACAGGTCATGAGACGTCACATGAAAAACGAAAGTATTATCAAAGCAATCCATACTGCTCGTAGGTTCGGACTGCATGCTTCAGTTTTTCTCATGATAGGCCTGCCTGGTGAAACCCGCGAAGATGTCATGGAAACAATAAAACTCATGGGACAGGCGCAGCCCGGCCGGTTCCGTTGGACATTCTTTTTCCCCTACCCCGGTACCGAGGCCTTCGAAATAACGGCGAAAACCATGAATATTGACGCCCGGAAGATGGCTAAACTGAAAAATTTCACTGAACGCTCCTGTCTTGATTTCGGAGAAAAGCACAATCTCTTCCTGCAAAAAATCGGACGCATCATGCCGTGGTTTGTTAATGCCTTTTCAAACCTCCCTGTTTCAGGGTTTTACAGGGAAAAAATACAGGAGATCCTGGCACTTGACGCTGCATCATGGGAAAAGAGGGCAGATGGTCTGTATGAAGAGGATAAGGATATTTCAGATGGCTTTGTAAAACAGGGTCTCCGTCATTATGCAATAAAGTACAATCCTTTTATGGGAGTGATTTCAGATTATTTCACAAAAGAATAGGTAAGGGCCCTTTCTTATCTATATGTATCAGGCTGCTCCGTGCCATACGCTTCCGCCAAACAGACGGCGGGCAGGCCTGCCATTGCACTTTGCCAGGGTTACACATCATTCCCACTCTTCATTTCGATAAGACCGTTTCTCTTGTGCTAAAATAAGTTCCTCATGAAAAACAAAAAGGGGACTGTTTATCTTGTCGGGGCTGGCCCGGGGGATATCGGTTTGCTTACGGTCAAGGGATTACGCTGCCTGCGAAAAGCAGATGTCGTTATTTATGATTTTCACCTTAATGCGCAGGTCCTGAATTATATTAACCACAATGCAGAGTTCATCTATGCTGGAAAGCGCGGCGGTAAACATACCCTGTCACAGGAAGAAATAAACGCGGCTATTGTAGAGAAAGCAAAAGAGGGAAAAACGGTCTGCCGGCTCAAGGGTGGCGATCCTTTTGTCTTTGGCAGGGGCGGCGAAGAGGCACAGGTGCTCGCACACGAAGATATCCCGTTCGAAATTGTGCCGGGAGTCAGTTCATCTGTTGCAGCGCCTGCATATGCGGGAATACCGTTGACACACCGTTCATATTCATCGTCATTTGCCGTAATCCCTGGGTATGAAGATACTACGAAAGAAGAATCTTCTATTGATTGGGCAAAACTCGCGACCGGGGTCGGAACACTGGTGTTTCTGATGGCTGTTAAAAACATTGATGTGCTCACAAAAAAGATAATTGAGAACGGCAGAAGCGAAGATACACCTGTTGCTGTCATACGGTGGGGAACGCGGCCTGACCAGAAAACAGTTACAGGCACACTCAAGAACATAGCATCGATTGTCAAAGAAAAGGATATCAATCCGCCGGCTGTTATGGTTGTTGGAGATGTGGTGAATCTGCGGAAGGAGTTGAACTGGTATGAAAAAAAACCGCTTTTTGGCCACAGAATACTGGTAACGAGGGAACATTCCGGGGAATTTAAAGAGCTTGAAGAACTTGGAGCAGAAATAATCAGATTTACTACTGTTGAAATTGCTCCACCAGAAACCTATGAGGAGCTCGACAGAGCCATGGACCACATACATTCCTACAACTGGCTCATATTTACCAGTTCCAATGGCGTGAGATATTTTTTCAACAGGCTGATTGAAAGATACATCGACATACGGGAACTGAAAGGAATAAAAATCTGCGCAATAGGGAAGAAGACCGCAAGTGAGGTAAGTAAAATGGGCCTGAAGGTTGATATGGTGCCCAAAAAGTTTATGGCCGAAGGACTGATCGAAGCGTTTATTAAAGAAAATGCGCAGTACACAGTGCGCACTTCTGAGACGCATGCTCACTCAAAAGATTTAAAGATTAAACCATTATCCGGCATCAGACTGCTGTTGCCCCGCGCAGAAGTGGCACGGGAACTTTTTCCTGATAAGGTACGAGAGCTTGGGGGAGAGATTGACGTTCCTGTTGCCTACAGGGCTATTATGCCTGATATGCACGGCAAGAGACTGAGACGATTCCTTAAGGAGGGACGGATTACTATCGCTACCTTTACGAGTGCTGCCACATTCAATAATTTTATAGCTGTTATGGGGGAAGATGCTGGTGAGCTTCTTGATAACGTTACGATAGCGGTCATAGGTCCGATAACCGCGAAGGCTCTTGATCAGGCAGGGCTGAAAGCGGCCATCATGCCGAAAGAAGCAACAGTCGAAGCAATGGTAAAGGCAATACGCGCATGGGCGTTAAAAGAATAATATCCGTACGTTACGGAGTCATCGATTGGCGATAGCCGACAATAATACCTATAAAACAAATCCAAAGAGAAACCGCTCTTTACTATCAAAGATTTTCTTAAGCCCAAAATTCATGTTCTATCCCCAGATGATCTGGATATTCTGGATAAACGGCAGAAGGGCGCTCAAAGGTGTGTATGATGATACGGCATGGGCTGAAAGCAGTTTTGACGTCCTGAAGACACTCGAAAACATCGGTCTGAGGATTGAAATAACCGGCATGGAGCATATCCGCGAGATTGAGGGACCTGTTGTATTTGTCGGGAATCATATGAGCACGCTCGAAACATTGGTTCTCCCCTGTATTATTCAACCGGTGAAGACGACTACCTTTGTGGTAAAGAAAAGTCTTGTTGACGTGCCTGTTTTCGGTCCTGTTATGCGTTCGAGGGATCCGATACTCGTTGGTAGAACGAATCCTCGTGAAGACCTGAAGACAGTGATTGAACAGGGAACTGAAAAAATAAGGAACGGTAAATCCATTATTATTTTTCCTCAAAGCACCCGCTCCATTGTTTTCAATCCGGCAGATTTTAACTCACTGGGTATAAAACTGGCTGTGCGATCCGGTGTTCCTGTCATACCCATAGCAATAAAAACGGATGCCTGGGGAGTTGGAAAGTTGTTTAAGGATTTCGGTCCAATTGACCTGCATAAAAAGGTCTATTTCTCATTTGGCGCACCCATGCATATTCGGGGGCGTGGGGCAGAAGAACATGAAGCGGTTATACGATTTATCAGGGATAATATAGAGAAGTGGAAAGAAGGAGATGTCGCATGATCATACAGAACGACGAAGTGAAAGAAATAATCGTTGAGATACCGGACCACCATAAGCATATACGAACACGCATATGCCTTCAGGATGAAACAGAGTTAACATTTCAGGAGGCGACCATTGCGAATATGGTGCGCGCTTATATCACGGTAAAAACACACCCGCAAAAGCATGGAATCAGGCTGAGGGGAAAAGCGTTAACCGAAAAGAAGAAGGGTTTTGCTGAATGGCAGCTCGTCGAAGAGTAATATAATCAGCTACTTATTTTATTGTATCCAATTTAGAAAGCTTTTAACGCATAACTGTATCTTTGTATCAATTTATACCCTTGTTACCTTGAAAAACTTCCGGCAGAAGTTTTTAATGCAAGGATGCAGATTTTCTTTAGATTCGTTTGCTCACGCTCACTATTCATTGCCTTCCCTGCCCAAGGAAATGGGTGTCGTCTGTGCTGTGCACAGCGACATTCATTAAATCTCATCTTCCTTACATTGAAAACATCAAGAAGATGTTTTCTAAGGTAACCCAAAGAAGGGCACCCACGAAACTTTCTTTGCGGATCGCCCGGCCGTCCTCGGTACATTTCAGAAACTCACCTTCGGCTCAGACAGCCTGAAATGTTTAACCCTGCGGGCGACCGTTCTCACCTAAAAGTTTCAATGGGACAACCTGCTGATCTTCTGAGTTTTCATTTTTTGCATAATATCATTTAATCTACGGCTTAAAATGTGACTTTTATCTAGCAGAGAAAGCCTTGCTGGATCGTCTATATTTTGCAGCCTTGTTATGAGTGTTGAATGCATATTTTATATCTCCAAATACTTTATCTTTATTCTTATCAGCATGTTCAGGTTTGCTCTTATTTACCTGCTGATGAATAACGTGTTAAACTCTTAGAAAGATGTCTGAAAAGATTCTTGTAATAGATGATGAGCCCTTGGTGCTGAATGCGGTTCGAAGAGCCCTTTTAAAAGAGGGATATATCATTTCAGTTGCCCAGAATAAAAAGGATCTGGGCGCAGCCCTGGAAGAAGGACCATTCCATCTTCTTATTACTGATCTCTATCTGGCAGATATGACGATGGAGCATATTATCAAAAAAGTTACGAAGTCGTCACCGTCTGTAAAAGTTCTAAAAATGAGCGGTTCATACAAAAAAAATGAGAAAGACCATTTTATTGAAAAACCGTTCAGAATAGCTGAGTTGAGAAAAAAGGTTGCAGAAATGCTTTCGTAGTTTTCCTCGTGCCTTCCCTCGTGCATAAAAACCTGCTGAATAATTCCTTTAC
>JBFGJU010000031.1:0-13441 GCA_041577035.1 Thermodesulfovibrionales bacterium
AACTTCGCTCCCCCTCCCAGCTCCAACACCTTCGTCATCGCGGCCGTCAACGTCGTCTTCCCATGGTCTACGTGCCCTATCGTCCCTACGTTACAATGCGGCTTCGTCCTTTCAAACTTCTCCTTTGCCATAATGCCTCCTCATGCATAGATGCTATCCGTTAAATGTGAAGCAATTATATCAAACAACTGTTTCAGTTATCTGCATACTGTCGTACTGGAGCCCATGACCGGGATTGAACCGGTGACCTCATCCTTACCAAGGATGTGCTCTACCGACTGAGCTACATGGGCTTACAGAATTCAGATTTCAGAACGCTGAAATCGGAATACCTTATTATTTTCATTAGTACAAAATCCTCCGACTTCCGTAGTGGAGCGGGAAACGGGATTCGAACCCGCGACCCTCAGCTTGGAAGGCTGACGCTCTACCACTGAGCTACTCCCGCACCCGTCATATCCGAATTCTGCTGTGTATCTGACATATTCATGGCCCTGTCATCCGGCATCCCTGGTGGAGAGGGGAGGATTTGAACCTCCGAAGGCTACGCCAACGGGTTTACAGCCCGTCCCCTTTGGCCACTCGGGACCCTCTCCATCTCAGTATGTGGCCGTAGCATCGTACCGCTACTAATGGCCGCTCTCTATTCAGCCGCTTCACGCTTATCGTGGAGCCACCGAAGGGAATCGAACCCCCGACCCGCTGATTACAAATCAGCTGCTCTGCCTGCTGAGCTACGGTGGCACTCCTCAGCATAAAAAATAAGTGTCAGATTGTAATCGATTTTTGGACCTGTTTTTTCCTGCAATTATTGTGAATATGGCGTTTCCGTAAAAAACAACACTTATCTTATATTCTAAACCTAATAATATAAGGTATATCATTTAATATTGTCAAGGCAAATAGCCCTGATATGGATCCAGCTCAAAAAAAGAATGGACTCAGATCAACAAAAGAAGGTCTTTTTAACAGCGACAGGTTACCTGCGACAGGAGATATCCCGTATAACAGCTTGTTATAAAGTCATTTTTAGAGACTCTGCTAATACTCTCTCTGTCGCACGGCCTCAAAAATGAGAATACCGACCGCCACAGAAATATTGAGAGAGTTCACCCTGCCTTTCACCGGGAGCGACGCTATGACATCACACTGCTCTTTAACGGTTCTTCTCAGCCCCCTGCCTTCGGATCCAACTACCAGGGCAAGCGGTTCTCTGAGATCGAGATCCCATATCCTTTTCCGGGCCCCGGATTCAGCACCGATGATGGTCAATCCTTCGCTTTTCATATCCCTCATAGCATGCTTAATATTCGATGCCCGCGCAATGGCAATATGTTCCGCAGCACCTGCCGATGTCTTTGACGCCTCAGGGCTGAGCGTGACGGAACGGTGAGACTGAATCACGACACCATGCACCCCGCCTGCTTCGGCTGACCGCAGAATAGCACCAAAGTTCCGTGGATCTTCCGGGCAATCCAGAATAAGAAAGAGGGGTATTTCAGCCCGTCGTGAGGGTATCCTCATAATGTCTTCAGTTGTGAGGAATCTTCTCGGTGTGACCAGAGCGGCTACCCCTTGGTGCCCTTTGGGAAACTGCTGATCGAAAAAAGCAGGATCGGCTCTCTTGACCGTAACACCGCTCAGGGAACTTGCCTGTTCAAGAGCTCCGGTTTTGTCTCTCCGTGTTGATGCGATAAAGACTGATTTAACCTGCCTGCGTGCCTGGAGTGCCTCAAGCACCGGATGCAGACCATATATCCACTCATCATGTGATCTTGACTTTCCAGATCGTGCTTTCTTTGGTGTCTTCAAGGATTATCCCTTTTGCTTCAAGTTCATTCCTGATACTATCAGCCATGCTCCAGTCTTTCTCTTCGCGTGCCTTCTGTCGGGCAATGATTTTCGCGTCAATCTCCTCTTTGGTAAGACCGATTTGCTTTACGGCTAATAAGGCCTCATGCCATTCTTCAGGGGTTTTTTTGAACATATGCAGGACTCCACCGGATTCGTCGAGCATTTTCTTTGCGCGTGTCACCAGTTCGACCGCCTGTGTGCCTGACGGCCTGTTATCCATATATTTATTTACCGCACGCACGAGTTCAAACAGTACTCCCATGGCAAGTGCCGTATTGAAGTCATCGTCCATGGCACGCTGAAATTTATCGGGAAACTGATCAATCATATTCCGCAGCATCTGCGCATCAGGACCAGGGTTATCAGGTGAATGATCCTGAACCAGAAAACTGCGGATTCTCAAAGCAGTCGCATAATACCGGTCAATTGATTTTTCTGCTTCCCGTAACTGCTCGTCAGAAAATTCAATGGGGCTCCTGTAATGCGTAGCCAGAAGAAAAAACCGAACCACTTCTGCATCGAACACATTCAGAATTTCCTGAATAGTGAAAAAATTCCCGAGGGACTTTGACATCTTCTCCTTGTCCACCGTGATAAATCCATTATGTAACCAGTACTGAACAAAGGGTTTTCCGGTATATGCCTCTGTCTGTGCTATTTCGTTTTCATGATGGGGAAAGATGAGATCAGCCCCGCCTCCATGGATATCAAAAGTTTCTCCAAGGTGCTTCAGCGACATGGCTGAGCATTCAATATGCCAGCCGGGTCTTCCCGGTCCCCACGGGCTTTCCCATGAAGGTTCTCCCTGCTTTGAGGCCTTCCAGAGAGAAAAATCTATTGGGTTACGCTTTTTCTGGTCAACTGCAACACGGGCTCCGGCTACCATTTCATCAACGTCCCGTTTCGACAATTTCCCGTACTCAGAAAACCGCCCGACATCAAAATAGACGTCCCCCTGAATTTCATATGCATATCCTTTTTCTATCAGGCCTTTCACGATGGCGATAATTTCCGATATATGTTCTGTTGCCTTTGGCTCAACATCCGCCCTCCCGACGCCAAGCCTGTCCATGTCATGATAATATGAATCAGTATATTTCCTGGCCACTTCATGCCACGGGATACCTTCCTCCTGTGCCTTATTGATAATTTTATCGTCGATATCAGTGAAGTTCCTGATGTAGGTAATAGCAAAACCCTTATATTTCAAATAGCGCCGAATAACATCAAACACAATCGCACTTCTTGCATGGCCGATATGGCAGTGATCGTATACGGTAACCCCACAGGCATACATTTTCACTCTGCCTGGTTCCACAGGGATAAATTCTTCCTTCTTGCCAGTCAGGGTGTTATAGAGTTTCATCCGACCTCCTTGTTCTTTTCCCGGCTCAATACGATCAATGCGTTTCCTGAGCTCATTCAGACCTGCTTCCAATTCCCTGAGTTTATCGACTGTCGGGTCCGGAAAGTAATCCATAACTTCGACCATGCCATCTTCCGTGGTCATCCTGATAATCTTCTTTTTGGTGATTCTCCCGGGAACACCCACACAGATAGAATTGTCAGGCAGGGATTTCAAGATAACCGAATTGGCGCCAACAATGACATTGCTTCCGATCGAAATCCCCCCGAGTATCGTGCTGCCGGCACCGATCACCACATTATTCCCCAGTGTCGGATGTCTCTTGCCCGCTTCTTTTCCTGTTCCACCCAGCGTCACTCCCTGGTACAGAAGGCAGTTTTCACCAATTTCGCTTGTTTCACCTATAACAACACCCATGCCATGGTCAATCACAAAGCCGGGACCAATACGTGCAGCCGGATGAATCTCGATACCGGTTAAGAATCTGCCTATATGTGACAGTACTCTGGGCACGAATGGAACGCCCGCCTTCCAGAGCAGGTGATTTATTCTGTGGATAACGATTGCATGAAATCCGGGATATGCAAGGAATACTTCTAGCCTGCTTCTTGCTGCCGGATCTCTAGCAAAAACAGCTTGGAAGTCGCGACGTATTGAACCCCAAAAGCCCATTCTGTCACGTATTATACAATAAAAATATCTTTTATCTATGCTATTATCCTCTCGATGAACAGAAACAAAGATATCGATCATGACACTATTTCGATGATTGCGGATTTTATGGAAAACGGCTTTCTCGAGAACATTATTGATATGTTCAGGCATGAGACGAACCTATACAACCACATCGGCACGCTGATACAGGACAAACGGGTACGGGTCAGAATCGGCATTACCGCTCTTATGGAAGAGCTTAAGAAAACCGATAAGGAGAATATCGCGCGAGCGGTTCCTCATATTCTTCCTCTGCTTCGACACACAGAAGCAGTGGTGCGAGGCGATGCAGCCAGTCTGTTAGGAATTGTTGGAGATAAGGCTGCAATCCCTGCCCTCACAGAGACCCTGTCAGATGAACACCCGGATGTGCGTGCCCTTGCGCAAGAGGCACTTGAAGAAATCAGGTCAGATTTTCTGGAGTAAGCAGACAGCAAAGGCGGCAATACCGTCACCCTGGCCTATAAACCCCATTCCCTCATTTGTCTTTGCCTTGATATTGATCCTTCCTGCCGGCACGCCGGCTCCGGAGAGTGTTTCTTTCATCTGACCGGTAAAAGCCGAAAACCGTGGCTCCTCTGCAATAATGGTCGAATCAATCCATGTCACGTTATATCCATTCATATGAACAAGTTCGACAACATATTTGAGCAGTTCTGTACTCACTGCATCCTTCCACTTTGGATCGTCGTCAGGAAAGTGTTCACCGATACTGCCAAGTCCCAGAGCTCCGATAAGAGCGTCAGTAATGGCATGGCACAGGACATCGGCATCAGAATGACCTGCAAGTCCTTTTTCGAACGGGATCTCAACACCGCCTACAATAAGCTTTCGGTTACGGGCAAACCGGTGTGAATCATATCCGAATCCGATTCTCATCGCTTCGCGTCCCGTTTACTCAGTAATAGTTCAGCTATGCTGATATCTTCCGGGACCGTTATCTTGATATTGGCATACGAGCCTTTTACTACCCTCACTGTTCCGCCGTACTGTTCAACCAGCGCGGCATCATCCGTTGCATAATAATCATCCTGCATAGCCTTTTCATACGCTCGATGCAGGGACATATAGGTAAATATCTGCGGTGTCTGAATAGCCCACAGGGCATTTCTATTTAGTGTTTCCGTTACGACATCTCCGTTTGTTTTCTTGATCGTATCTTTTACCGGCACTCCGACCACTACGCCATCACAATGCTTTAATTCTCTCAGGGCTTTTCTTACGATTCGCTCTTCAATCAGGGGCCGGACACCATCATGGATCATCACCAGACACGTACGGTCATCGATAAGTTGCAGACCCCGATACACCGAGTCCTGACGCTCTTTTCCTCCTGAAGCGATCTTCCGTACTTTCGTAATATTATGGCGTTTAAAGAGGTCTGCGGCAGGCGTTATATCAGCTTTCTTCAGGACAGGGATTATCTCATGAATTTCTGACATGCCCTCAAGGGTTTCAAGAGACCACAGGATAAGAGGTTTGTTGTTGATACACGCAAAGGGTTTGTTGGTCTGTGCTCCAAGCCGTTTACCGATTCCCGCAGCAGGGACTACTGCCATAATCTTTTCTTTCATGCCCACACAACGCCTGTCCTTTTTTCTGTTCGGATACTCAGCCGATTCCCGGCGTCTAAACAGCTCCCAAACAGCAGTCTATCCTCTGCTTATCCGCGATTCCTCACGCTCGAATTCCTCCTTTGCTTTCGAAAAAATCATCCTGCCGGCAGTCGTCTGCAGAACACTGGTAACCGCCACCTCAATAGTTTTTCCTATTAATTTCCGCCCATTTTCTATAACCACCATGGTACCGTCGTCAAGGTATGCGACGCCCTGGTTATATTCTTTGCCTTCTTTCAGAACATAAATTTTCATGGTCTCGCCGGGAAGAACAACGGGTTTTACCGAGTTTGCAAGTTCATTGAGATTGAGCACCGAAACGCCCTGGACTTGGGCAACTTTATTCAGATTGAAGTCATTGGTTATTATCTTTGCGTTCATGATTTTCGCCAGCGCTACCAGCTTGGAGTCAACCTCTTTAATCTTGGGGAAATCCTGTTCCACAATCTGTACGGTTATATTCGACATCTTCTGTATTCTGTGAAGCACATCAAGCCCTCTCCTTCCCCGCGTCCGCTTGATCGAGTCCTGAGAATCCGCTATGTACTGAAGTTCCTGCAGGATAAACTGTGGCAGCACGAAGGTGCCTTCAATAAAACCGGTCTCACAGACATCTGCTATCCGGCCATCTATGATCACGCTGGTATCAAGGATTTTCAGATTGTCTTCATACGTATTACCTCTGATAAGCCTGAACAGTCCCTGCAGGGTAAATCCCTGCCCTCTTCTGAGGCCAATAATCAGCCCCCCGTATCCAACCACCCCTTTCAGGGCAAATGATACAGCACGTGTATTTTCGCTGATCAGGAACGATATCGGAACAAGGATGAGACTCGCGAACAGAAGACCGAGAGAAAGACCTATGATGCCTCCCGCGATTGTGCCAAAATCAACTTTCTTAAATATCAAGTCTGAATAGACCGTAAAAATGCCAAGTAGAATCGCAAGAATAATTCCATACATTTCATAGCCATAAGTTACACCTAACAAATATCCGGCAAAGGCAAATAAACCAAGAAACGCACATTTCAGCAGCCATATCATAACCATCACCTCCCTTCATAAGTTCATAAGATTACAGAATTCGCGAATTAACGCATTTTTATGCTACATGAGAAAAACAGGTGCGTGCGATTTACGATACTTTGATCGTCTGATAAAATCGCTTCCCGCCCCGATTGATAAAAAAGAGAACTGTATCTTTCGGTTTTATTTTCGAAACCAAACTGTTGTAAGTATCAAGGCCATCTATTTTTTCCCTGTCTATTTCCTGAATGACATCTCCCTTTCGTAATCCCGCTTCTTCCGGTACGCTTCCCTGTTCGACGCGTACAATCACGACTCCCTGCTCATTACTACCAAGGCCTAACTGCCGGGCAATCTCCCGGGTCAGTTCGGTAACCGTAAGGCCTGCGAGTCCTTCGAACCTGAAATCATCGGGCACCAAATCAGGGCCTGATGAGTCAACAAACTCCTTTGGAAGTTCCCTGATAACCACCTTCAGAGACTGTTTTTTCCCTTCCCGCATGATAGTCACCGTCAGCTCATCACCGATTCCTGCCTTGGCTACCATATTTTTCAGAGCACCGACATCCTTGACCTTCTTGCCGTCAAATTCAAGTATGATGTCTCCTCTCTTGATACCAGCCTTTTCAGCAGGACTTCCCGTTGCAATATCGCCCACCAGTGCTCCCTGTGATTTCTGTAGTCCGAACTTGTCCGAGAGGTCCGGTGTTAATTCCTGTATTGTGACGCCGAGCCATCCCCGCGTGACCTTTCCCTCTTTGACGAGCTGCTCCATTACAAGCTTGGCCATGTTGCTGGGGACCGCAAACCCGATTCCCTGATAGCCGCCGGACCTCGAGAAGATTGCGGTGTTTATCCCAATCAATTCCCCTTTAATATTTACCAGTGGGCCGCCTGAATTTCCCGGATTAATGGCAGCATCAGTCTGTATAAAATCCTCATAATCCGCAATCCCCACGCTCGCCCGTCCTACAGCACTGATGATTCCCATTGTTACCGTGTGACTCAGGCCATACGGGTTACCAATGGCCAGAACAAACTCCCCAACCTGCAGGGTATCAGAATCACCCCATATCACGGATGGCAGGTCTTCGGCATCTATCTTCACAATTGCCACATCAGTCTTCGGATCAGTACCGGTAACCTGTGCCCTAAACATCCTCTTGTCAAATAAGGTAACCTTAATCTCTTCTGCCTGTTCAACAACATGATTGTTGGTAATGATGTATCCGTCCCGCGATACAATCACCCCAGACCCCAGACTCTGTTCTTTCCATTTCTTGGGAAACCCAAAATTACGAAATGGGTTAAAAAAATCGAAAAAGGGATCATCAAAAAACGAGTCATGATCTCTTTTCATGAGTTTCGTGGATGAGATGTTAACGACAGCAGGAGAAAGAGAACTGGCTATCTCGGAAAATGCCCTGCTGGACTGGAGGATCTGCCCGGTAACGCGCGGCATGGGAGGCTGCACATAATAGCCTGTATCCCGACGCGTAAACTCCTGGAGAAAATAATAGGAAATCCCTCCCAGCAGAAATCCAACCAGTAAAATTACCAGTACAATAACTGTTTTATTTTTCATAATATTTTCATTATAATAGTATAGTTAAGACATTGTAAACCCCTTCAGGGGACTAATGTCTCCGGAAAAATGGCTTATTTTTTTGTTTTTATGGATTATTTCCGGATCAGAGGGGAGCTCTGCCGGGCGGTCCGGGTGCGAAACTGTCCTTGACAAATATTTTGCTGTAATGATACCTTTCAAAGCTCTCCTATTTTCATACACGTGGATTGGGGGTCAGGGATTTTTGCCGAGAAGAACGGTGCTTCGGACAGTGATCCCTGAAATCTTTTTGAGGAGGTGTTGATGTTAAAGCGGTACTTGTTAGCTCCGGGGCCTACCCCCGTTCCCCCTGAGGCTCTTATGGCAATGGCGATGCCAATAATTCACCACAGATCCCCTGACTTCATACCGGTTCTTGAAGCCGCAAAAAAAGGCCTGCAATGGCTCTACCAGACCACAGCAGATGTACTTATCCTCTGTGCGACCGGTACAGGCGGTATGGTTGGTGCTGTGAATAATTTTTTCAGTGCCGGGGATACCGTGCTCGTTATAAACGGGGGGAAATTCGGTGAGCGATGGACTGAAATAGGAAATGCGTACGATCTGGCTGTTCAGGAAATATCAGTCGAGTGGGGTTATACGGTAAATCCTCACGATATAGAAAAGGCTTTGAAAAGCGATCCTTCTATCAAGGGCGTATTGGTACAGGCATCCGAGACATCCACCGGCGTTTATCATGATATAGAGGCGATTGCGACAGTCGTGAAGAAATTTGAGAACACCATTTTGGTGGTTGATGCCATCTCGGGACTCGTGGCGCATGATCTGAAGATGGATGCATGGGGAATAGACGTTCTCATCGGCGGTTCACAGAAGGGGTTGATGCTCCCGCCTGGACTCGCGTTCGTTGGCATAAGTAATAAGGCCTGGGCACATGCGGACAAGGCTACGTTGCCGAAGTTCTATTTTAATTTTAAGAAAGAGCGGGAATCGCTCAAAAAGAACCAGACGAATTTTACATCTGCGGTAACACTTATCATCGGCTTAAACGAATGTCTGAAAATACTGCAGAAAGAAGGGCTTGAAAATGCCTTTAAGCGGCATGAACGACTCGCTCACGCGACACGTGAGGCAATGAAGGCACTTGGTCTCAAACTGTTTTCTCACGAGTCCCCAAGCAATTCAGTGACGGCAATCTGTACGCCGGACGGTATTGACGGTCAGGAGATATACAAAAACCTGAGAGTCAGGTACGGGATTACCGCAGCTGGTGGCCAGGGAAAGGCCCGGGGGAATATCTTCAGAATAGCCCATCTTGGGTATGCAGGTCCTTTTGATGTTATCACGGCAATAGCTGGAGTTGAAATGGTCTTAAAAGCCATGGGATACGAGCTGACGCTGGGAACCGGTGTCGCCGTTGCTCAGGAATTGCTTTTGGTTTAGGAGAATCTGGAATTCATGAAAGTTCTGATCAGTGACAATCTGTCCCCAAAAGGTGTTGATATCCTGAAAAAGGCCGGGCTGGAAGTCGATGTCAAGACCGGCATGAAACCTGAGGAATTACGGCAGTGCATTGGTCTGTATAGCGGGCTGATTATACGGTCCGGAACAAAGGTGAGCGCTGACATCATCGAGGCGGCTGAAAATCTCAAGGTAATCGGACGGGCCGGCTCCGGGCTCGACAATGTCGATAAAAACGCGGCATCGAAAAAGGGGATTGTCGTGATGAATACCCCCGGAGGTAATACGGTCACAACTGCCGAGCATACCATTGCACTGCTCTTTTCAGTTGCGAGATTAATCCCGCAGGCAACAACGTCCATGAAGTCTGCCCGATGGGAAAAGAAAAAATTCATGGGGGTAGAACTCTTTAACAAAACCCTGGGCATTTTGGGACTCGGCAATATCGGCAGTCAGGTCGCAAAAAAAGCACAGGGGCTTGAAATGAATGTCATAGCGCACGACCCGTTTCTGAGCGAGGAAAGAGCCCGTTCTCTGGGCATACGGAAGGTATCCCTTGACGAGCTGTTTGAGAGATCTGATTTCATTACCATTCATTCGCCGTTGACCAAAGAGACGGAAGGAATGATTAATACAGAGAACATAGCAAAAATGAAGGATGGTGTGAGAATCATTAACTGTGCACGCGGTGGCATTGTCAATGAGCAGAACCTGTTCGATGCTCTGAAGACCGGCAAGGTTGCCGGTGCCGCCCTTGACGTATTCTGCAAAGAACCACCGGATCCATCAAATCCTCTCCTCACCCTCGATAATCTGGTCTGCACACCTCATCTCGGGGCTTCCACTGAAGAGGCTCAGGACAACGTTGCAACAGCAGTTGCTGAACAGGTTGTTGATTACCTTATCTATGGCACGATCAGAAATGCCGTAAACTTCCCGTCCATTCCAAGCGATCAGGTTGCACGACTCCAGCCGTATATCAACCTTGCTGAAAAACTTGGGGGATTTGCCTCCCAGATATTTGAAAATGGTGCTACAGAGATTACCGTTGAATTCAGGGGTGAAGCCGCCATGATTAACTCTGCTCCATTGACCATAGCGGCAATTAAAGGCTTTCTCACCCCAATACTGCTTGAGACTGTTAACTTTGTAAATGCCCCGTTTATAGCAAAGGAAAGAGGGATCTCGGTAAAGGAGATCAAGAGCGATGACGCCGGGGATTATAACAGCATGATTGCTTTGAGAATCAGGGCCAGGGACAGTGAAAGTTATCTCGCAGGGACGCTCTTCAGCAAAAAAGATCCCCGCATTGTGTTAATTGACAATTTTGAGGTGGAAATCAGACCTGAAGGCGAATTGCTTCTGATTTATAATAATGACAAGCCCGGTGTGATCGGAAATATTGGATCACTACTCGGTAGCCATAAGATAAACATCGCACGAATGCACTTTGGGAGAGAATCGGCCGGGGGTATGGCGATCTCTGTTGTCAGCGTTGATACAAAACCATCCCCGGATGTTATCCAGCAAATCAGGGAACTTCCCAATATCCTGTCGGTAAAACATATCGTTCTGTAATACATTATGAATACGCTTCGTCATCTTATACAGATGTGTTGTGATCACGCAAACCCGCACGAAGGCTACCGTCGCAAGAATCAGAAGATAGCGGTACAAATCTTTTTGTTGCAGGAAGGGGCCTAACCATGTCAGTTGTTGTTATAGTCGGGGCACAGTGGGGAGACGAGGGCAAGGGAAAGATTGTCGATTTTCTGACAAGAAAAGCAGACATTGTTGCTCGCTATCAGGGAGGGCACAACGCCGGACATACTGTTGTCATAAATGATGAGCAGTACATACTCCATTTAATCCCTTCAGGAATTCTGCATAAAAACACCACGTGTATTATCGGCAACGGAGTTGTCGTTGATCCTGCCGCTCTCATTGCCGAAATAAACGACCTTAAGAAAAGAAACATCAGGGTTTCAGACAGCTTGCTGCTCAGCTCCAATGCCCATGTCATTATGCCGTATCATGTTGCCCTTGATAATGCAGACGAAAAGTTACGGGGCAAGAAGTGCATAGGCACTACCGGCAGAGGCATCGGACCGACGTATGTGGACAAAATGGCACGGCAGGGTATACGGGTAAATGATCTGCTTTCTCGTGACATACTTATGAGAAAACTGAAGCAGCATCTGAAGGTTATAAATTTTCTTTTAAAGGAGTTGTACAAATCCCCGGGCTTTCATGCGGCAAAGATATGTGATGAATACCTTGCGTATGGAAAACAACTGAAGAGATTTATTACAGATACTGACATTTTTATTAATGCCGCTGTGGCCCGTGGAAAAAACATTCTCCTTGAAGGGGCGCAGGGGACACTTCTTGACGTTGACCATGGCACCTATCCCTTTGTCACCTCCTCAAATGCAGTCGCAGGAGGTGCCTGTACCGGTCTGGGTATCGGCCCCAACAAAATAAAACGGGTTTTGGGAATTGTCAAGGCATACACAACACGGGTAGGGAGTGGTCCCTTTCCGACCGAACTCCATGATTCCATTGGAAGGAAACTCCGGAAGCAGGGCGGGGAGTTCGGGGCGACAACCGGCAGACCCCGGAGATGCGGCTGGCTCGATACCGTTATCCTGCGCCACTCAGCGCGGGTGAATGGATTTACCGGACTGGCCATTACAAAGCTGGATATTCTGGACCATCTTGAACGGATCAAGATCTGCACGGCGTACCAGTACAAAGGCAAACGCTTTACAGAGCTTCCCAAGGACATGCATGTTTTCGACGCCTGCACCCCGGTCTATAAAGAGGTGAAAGGCTGGAATTCGAGCACGCTTGGCTTCAAGTCGTTCAAAAAACTTCCCGGGCGGGCTCAGGCCTACATTAAAATGATAGAAGATCTTATTGGCACGCGGGTGGATATCATATCGACCGGCCAAAAGAGAAACGAACTCATAATAATGAAAGACCAGTTTTGAAACGAAATCGAAAGCACGAACGTTTCAAGAGACGTTTAGAAGTAGAATTTTCAAGCGGGGGGAGAAGTTACCGTGGCCTTTCTTCCGATCTGTCGCACTCCGGACTCTTCATCAAAACAAACAATGCCTTTAAGCCCGGCACCATCCTCGATATAAAACTCCACCTTGCGGATGCTGGAATTTCACAGCTCAGAGGCAGGGTCGTGAGGGCGATGAAGACCCCGGGAATTTCAATAAATAACGGCATGGGAGTCCTCCTTCTTGAAAAAGACAGCCTGTTCATATCCTTTCTCCAGATGTTCTCTCCTGATAGTGAGACAGAAGGGCCTGTCGAGGATATATCTCCCGGACATGCAGCCGGAGAAAAAACTGATGAAACACCTCAATCACCGTCATCCGGTGATTGCATTCTCCTCCAGTGCGCTCAGTGCAACGTCAAAAACAAGGTTCCGAGGATTAAGGTGTCAGCGGGCCCTAAATGCGGAAAATGCGGTTCATCGCTGGTTATCAGTCTCGGCTGATAGCGGCTGTTTTCAATCTTCTCTATCCATCGGTCTGCCCGTTGTGCGGAACGAAGCCTGACCATTTCCTCTATGCGCCCATATGTTCCGGCTGCTGGAAGAGCATTGAGAAATACTCCGGCCCGTCCTGCAGCATCTGTTCAAATCCGTTTTCGTCTGCATATAGCTCTCTCTGTGCCTCCTGCATGGATAAGAAGCCATATTTTATCAAGGCAGCGAGTTTCGGCCTGTATGAGGATGGCCTTGCCACGGCAATAAATCTCTTTAAATTTCATGGAATAAAAAGGCTCTCTCGCCCGCTTGGCTCCCTGCTCCTCGATCAC
>JBFGJU010000032.1:0-13379 GCA_041577035.1 Thermodesulfovibrionales bacterium
GATCCAAAGCAACATACCAGAGCAACACATTCCTCACAAAGCACGAATATCCCTTCCATGCTCACCAAATACCGGGATATAACCAGAGTCTAGAGTAATGGTTTTGGTTTATCGCGCCGTGCATTTACCATGCAGAGAAAACCAAACGGCTCTGTGTAAGGATTGGACAATTGATGCGGAGTGTTTGGAGCGATATAGAGGGTATCCATAAAACACATCCTCCTTTTTGTTCTGCCTGTACGGACCATTCCACTCCCTTTTACGCAAATAACCACGTGCTCATGCCCGTGCTGTTCAGGGCTGCTGAATCCTTTCGGTGAAATTTCGAAATATCTCACATGAAATTTCGTTGATTCACCGTGAGAACCGATGAGTACCCTTCTCGTAATCGCTGACCAGTCACCCCTCTCATTTTTATAGGGGGCGTCGGAAATGCCCTGCCATCTGAAATTACCTTTGTGTCTGTAAAACGCATTTCTGTTTTTTACGACCCCTTTTTTCTGAGAAGGAACAGAACAGAATGACTGCCCTGTTTTTTTTCTTTGTTTCATATGTTGGCGTATCCTTCCATAATTATGTTTAATCAAAAAGTATGACTACTTTGAGAGAGTCCTGTGCCCGTGCCGTGAGACTGAATGCCTCCTGGGTCTTTTCGATGGGGAATCTGTGGGTCACGAGTTTTTCAGCAGTGACGACTCTCTCTCTGACAAGGTCATGTGCGTGGAGCGTATCTGGTGGTCCACATGAATAGCTGGTCACAATATCAATATCATTAAAATATAAATAATTGGGATCGATCGTAAGCATTTCCCCCGGCTTTGCAGGGGTGAAAAAGAGCACCTTTCCTCCGGGCCTCACGCAGTCTATGCCCTGAATCATCGCATCTACACTGTTTGGTCCGACAATGACCAGGTCAGCGCGATCCCCTTCTGTTATGTCCTGAAGAGCGTCACTGATGGTATAGTGGGACACATTGATAATATTATCGGCACCAAGTTCAAGCGCTTTATTCAGTCGGTACGCTACCCTGTCGGCACCGATGATCCTGCCGGCCCCATATGCTCGTGCCAGCAATATATGGATCATACCCATGACTCCAAGGCCAATAACGAGGACGGTATCTCCCTGCATCGGTTGTGCTTTCCGAAAACCCTTTACCGAGCAGGCGATCGGTTCAATCAACGTTCCGTCTTCATCACTGATATCAGAGGATAGCCTGATCGTATCATGTGTGAGGTTTACGGAAGGGATAAGAACGTACTCGGAAATACCCCCTGGAACAATTCTGGAGCGTTTCCACGTCTCACACTGAACATAACTACCCCTTTTGCAAAACCTGCACAAGAGACACGGAGCATGGTGATGCGTAAAAACCCTGTCTCCCTGCCTGAACGACGGGTGTGACTGATCAATCTCGACAATTTCTCCAACGGGCTCGTGACCTAATACCAGTGGCGCTTTGTTTTCGATATACCACTGCATTACGTCTCCTGAGCAGATACCACATGCCTTTGTCTTCATGAGTGCATCTGTGGCCCCCCGCTCGGGTATAGGGATGTCTTCTATAGATATAGTATCAACGTTATACAGTGTTGCTGCTTTCATCCTGATGTGGCTCCTGACAATAATGCCATACAAAAAAATGAAATACGTCATGGGAATTTCTTGCGTATGAACTATAATAGCAGGGCATTCCTGATCCAAACAAGTCTCTGCATATACCCACGCCTCTGTAAAAAACAGTGTGATAATAATGAGTCCGGAAAAAAAGGGCAGGTGAAACGAGAGAATACAGGTCACTATTACGGCACTATCGCGTACTTTAATCCATTGCCTTTGCTGAGACTCACAAATACGTCCGAAATGTCCTCAAGGGGATAGGTCCCTGAAATGAGTTTCTTCACATTTATTTTTTTATTTTTTAGAAGGGAATGCGCCCTCTTAACATCCTGAGGCGTAAAATGAAAGCTTCCTTTCAGTGAGATCTCGTGGTAATGCAATGTTTCAGTTTTGTACCTGACGGTAGTGCCGGTCCGACATCCTCCGAAGAGAATAACCGTTCCGCCTTTTCTGACAAAGTCTACAGCGGTTTCCCAGATCGTGGGCTGTCCAGTGCATTCAAAGACATAATCAACGCCTATTCCCTGCGTGACCGTGCTGATATGTTCATGAACCTTCGAAGGGAGGCAACTGATATCAGCGCCCAATTTTTTTGCTATTTTAAGTTTATCTTCTTCAAGGCCGGTAATAATTACCCGTGCTCCCTTTGATTTCGCATACAACAAGTGAAGGAGTCCAATCGGGCCGGCGCCAATGATGAACGCGGTATCTTTTTTGTGAATATCAAGGGATTCAATCCCGTGAACAACACATGACAGGGGCTCGAGGAAACACGCCTCCTTGAAATGCAGTCCAGCCGGCTTTCTGTATACATTCTGCTGAACCACATGCTTCGGGAGTACTATGTATTCGGCATATGCACCGAGAACCTTTGAGGCCATGCTCTGTTCACAAAGATTAAAGAATTTGCGCCTGCAATATGTACAGGCTAGACAGGGAGCGCTGTGGACGGTCATGATAGCATCACCCATCCTGAACTTACTGACGCCTTTTCCCTTGCCCGCGACAATGCCTGAGAATTCATGCCCAAAAGGTCCGGGTGTCGGGATGAAAGGATGTCCCCTGATGAAGGCTTTGAGATCGGTACCGCAGGTTAAGGCGGACTTAATTTTTATGAGGAGCTCTCCTTCCTGAGGCTCCGGTATTTCAACGTCTCTCAATTCTATCTTGCCTGGTTCAGATAAAATAGCAGAAAGCATCCTGTTGTGTAATCCCCCTCCATGAATCTGAACTATCAGTCTGCAAAAATAAATACGATATTATACAAATTCCTTTAAAAAAATCATCACAAAAAATAAATGCAGACTGAACACACGTTATGAAAATCATGAGGTTTTACACAGGAAATGCCATAAAGTCCTTGTTTTTATTATGAAAAATCAGTAGAATGAAAATATGCGGTCCAATGAAGATATGCTGGATATTTTTCTGGTAGAAAGTATCCCGGATGCTCTGAAGACCGTAAAATACTATCTTTCGGATGGCCATTACACGTTTACGGTCTTCGGCTCTTTGGCTGAAGCTGCAGAATCCCCAAAAGCGCCGTCTCTCGTAATAATACTGGCGGATAAGGATGCCGGGGAGTTCAACAAGAATATGGACGTCTTGAAACATCACACCGTTTTTTCAAAGATACCCAGAATCATAATCCAGCCGCATAATGTTCCTTATCTATCAGAGCATCCCGAGTTGCTCGACGACCAGCCTTCTTTTCAGATGCCGGTTGATAAACTGCTGTTTCTGTCGGTTGTTGCCAAATGTCTGAAAAGATCACCGCGTCGTATATTCAGGATCCTGATTACGGTGCAGCCAGAGGGTAGTAACATACGGTATTCCGGTTTGTCCGTGGATTTTAGTGAAACCGGCATGGCGTTTGAGTCGACAGCTGACATTACTGTCAGGCAGATGGTAAAAGTGAATTTTGTGAATCCGAGAAACAGGAGACGGTTTGATATTTCTGCGCGCATTGCGCGAAAGGCAGCTACGCAACCGGGAGGATCTGTTTTCTACGGGATCAAGTTCCTTGAGATGACCGAACAGGATATGAAAGATATGTTTCAGTTCATAACAGGACGGGGATAAACAGCCTGTTCGCATTGGAACGACCTTGAAAATAGCATATTTCGATTGTTTTTCAGGAATCAGCGGTGACATGTGTCTCGGCGCTCTGATTGATGCCGGCCTTTCTGCCAGCGATATTGAATCGGAGTTAAGAAAATTGCCTATTAAGGGCTATCGTCTGTCGAGTAAAAGGGTGAAACGCACAGGGTTAAAGGCGACGAAAGCAGATGTCATACTGAAAACAAAAAGGTCGAGGAGGGAAGTCAGAGCAAGCACCTGGCATGATATAAAAAAAATCATTTCAGCTGCAGAGCTTCCGGATCGTATCAAGAAGCAGGGTAGCGGGATATTCAAGAGACTCTTTGAGGCAGAGGCACGTGTTCACGGAAAATCCCTGCATACCATTCATCTCCATGAACTGGGAGGCATGGACTGTCTGATAGATATTTTCGGAACACTCATAGGGCTTGACCTGCTGGGTATTCAGAAGGCGTTTGCTTCGCCAGTCAATGTGGGAGGAGGGACTGTGGTTACAGATCATGGGATTCTTCCGGTCCCGGCACCCGCAACAGCAGAACTCTTGCGCGGATTGCCGGTCTACTCATCAGAAACTTCATATGAATTGACCACGCCGACAGGGGCTGCCATACTCAGTTCAATCTGTGCTGGATATGGTGAAATGCCGTTGCTCATTCCTGATGTAATCGGATACGGAGCAGGCAGCAGAAACATAAAGGACAAGCCCAATGTATTGCGGATATTTGTCGGCCATCCGTATGAACAGCTGTCTCATGAAAGCATCGTGGTGATTGAATCGAATATTGATGATATGAATCCACAGATCTATGAACATCTGATTGATGCGCTTTTTTCAGCAGGTGCACGTGACGTTTATTTAACATCCATAATAATGAAAAAAACAAGGCCGGGCATTAAGCTGAGCGTATTGTGCGATGCAGAGAGAAAGAATGATTTGATAGAAATCATTTTAAAGGAAACGACCACCATCGGCATACGTTACTATGAAGCGGGAAGAATGACCATGAACAGGACGCACCATACCATTAGGACAAAATATGGAAAGATCGCGGTAAAAAAATCACGATTGAAAGACATATCAAAGATCATGCCTGAATATGAAACGTGCAGAAAAATCGCGCGGGAAAAAGGTGTGCCCCTCGCTGAAGTTATGGAAGCGGCTCAAAAAAAGCTGAGAAAGAAATGAATGAAACAATATATCCTCATAGGGACCGCCCGTGATACAGGGCGGTCCCTATGAGAGTGTGTTCTCTTATCTGTCTGAAATGGTTATGAATACGGACGACCCCTTCCTGAATACGAGCATAAGTACGTCATCATCTTTCTGCAGTTCAGAAACAATGTCAAGATAATCCTTAACGCTGGCTATCTTGTTTCGGTTAATCTCCTGAATCACATCGCCGGGTACCACAATGCCTGCCGCAGGGCTCTCACCGTCAATGCTTTTTATGATAACACCCTGTACCCGCTCCGGGATGTTCAGTTTGTCGGCAATCTCGGGGCTCATGTCCTGAACAATGACTCCTTTCAGGACATTCTCATAGATATCCGCTTTAACCTGCTGCAAATCCGCAGGCAATTCACCGATGGTTACTGTTATCGGGACTCTTTCTTTGTCTCTGAGGATCATAAGCGTATGGTTCTCTCCGGGGGTTGTGCTCGCAACCATATTTCGCAGAATAAAAGGTTCGTCAGTCTTTTTATTATCGAAGGTCAGTATCACATCGCCGCGTTTTAGCCCGGCTTTTTCAGCAGGGCTGTTTTCAACAACATCACTGACCAGAGTGCCCTTCATATCATCCAGATTAAACTGTCTGGAAAGTTCGGGAGTAAGTTTCTGGATTGAAACGCCGAGCCAGCCACGGATAACTCTGCCGGTTTTGATAAGACTGTCCATCACTGTTTTCACCATATTACTGGGTATGGCGAAGCCTATTCCCTGATAGCCACCGCTGGTACTGAATATTGCCGTATTTATACCAACCAGTTTACCCCGGGCATTTACGAGAGCCCCGCCGGAATTGCCGGGGTTAATTGCAGCATCTGTCTGAATGAAATCCTCGTAGTCGGCTATACCAACATTTGCCCTGCCGAGAGCACTCACGATTCCCATAGTTACGGTCTGGTTGAGACCGTATGGATTGCCGACCGCCAGAACCACTTCACCTACCTGCAGGATGTCAGAATCACCCCACGGCAAGGTCGGAAGGCCCTCTGCATCGATCTTGATAATGGATATTTCTGTTTTTGGATCTGAACCCACAACGGTTCCCTGTAACTCCCGTTTATCCCACAGTAAAACGGTTATTTCGTCGGCTTCTTTTATGACGTGATAATTGGTAATAATATATCCGTCTGAAGAGACAATCACGCCTGACCCCATTCCCGTCGATTTCCGTTCCCGCGGATGCTGAGGCCCAAATCTGTCACCAAAAAATCTTCTGAAAAAGGGATCATTAAAAAACGGGTCCCCGGAGCCCATTTCTACGGTCCGGGACGTTGAAATATTGACGATTGCAGGCTTGACAGCAGACGTTATTTCAGCCATTGCCTTTCCGGTCCGCGTCAGAAAATCAGCAGATTCTTCTGAAATCTGTATGCTCTGCGCGTCTGAATGAGCCGTGTAATCAATCTGGGATGACACAACCACCCCCACGATTAAACCGGTCACAATGAGCAACAGAGAGCTGAAACATCTTTTTCCCATTGAAAACATTTTTTCCTCCTCTAAAAGAAATTTTATATATTTCATTACGATGCAGTCATAGTATTAAACACCCTGCCCCAGTCAATGGTTTCATGGAGAACTCCAGAAACAACGCTTATTTTCTATTGTAAGATTTGTTTGGGGAAAAAGCTACTAAGACACGATTTTGAGATTTGTCATCTTTGTCCTGAGTTTTTTGCGCGAAATCCCGAGAAGCTCGGCTGCCCGGGACTGGTTCCATGAGGTTTTATCAAGGGCTTTCAATATGATTCGCTTTTCCGTTTCTATGAGGTTAAATTCTTCATCAGGCGAAGCAGTATCGTTAGCAAGAATCCTGAACTTGCCGGGCAGAAATTCTGTTGTGACATAATCATACGGGCATAAAATAACTGCGCGTTCAACCGTATTTTCGAGCTCCCGGACATTTCCCGGCCATTCATAATTGATCATCAGCTCCTGGACATTCTCATCGAATCCCCTGATATCCTTCTTGTTCTTTTTACTGAATTTATCAAGAAACTCGTTTGCCAATAATGGTATATCTTCCTTTCGCTCCCGCAATGGTGGAACATGTATCGTAATAACGTTCAATCTGTAATAGAGGTCAGATCTGAATTCTCCTTTTTCCACGGCTTCTTCGATATTTCTGTTTGTTGCGGCGAGCACACGCGCATCGACCTGTATTTTTTTCTTGCCGCCGAGACGGTAAAATTCTTTTTCCTGAAGAAATCTGAGCAGTTTCTTCTGAAGTGAAAAATCAAGATCTCCTATTTCATCCAGAAATATGGTTCCGCCCTTGGCCATTTCTATTAATCCTATCTTGTCTTCATAGGCACAAGTGAACGCACCTTTTTCATGGCCGAAGAGTTCACTCTCAACGAGTTCTTCAGGTATGGTCGTGCAGTCAAGCGGAATAAACGGCCCGCCTGCCTTAAGCGAACTGTAATGGATGGCCCTCGCGACCAATTCTTTTCCTGTACCGCTCTCCCCCGTAATCAGCACGTTGGCATCTGTTTTGCTCACACGCCTGATCATCGAAAAGACATCCTGTATCGCCTGTGACCGGCCAACGATGTTCAGAAAATGGCTCCCGAAGCAGCTTTCATCGTCAGATGATGGTCGTGCACTCAGGGCCTCTCTGATAATCATAATGAGCAGGTCCAGATTCACCGGCTTCGTGAGATAGGTATAAGCCCCTTTTTTCATGGCATTCACCGCGAGTTCGATAGTGCCGAACGCTGTCAGGAATATGAAGGGTGTTGCCGGTTCCTGTGTCTTGACCTTCTCAAAAAGCTGCTCGCCATCAATGCCGGGCAGTTTATAGTCTGAAACAATAAGATTATACGAGTTGTTTTTGATTTTACGCAGTGCGTCCTCAGCTGACAATGACGTATCCACTGCAAAGCCCTCTTTCTTCAGAGCGGCAGATACTATCTTAAGGATATTCTGCTCGTCGTCTATGATGAGTATCTTAAGGCTCATTTTTTTATCGGCAATAATATGGTGAACGTGCTCCCTTTTCCGGGAACACTCTCAACCGATATATCTCCACCGTGATCCTTCATGGTCTTTCTCGAAATAGCAAGACCGAGTCCCGTACCCCGGGTTTTGGTCGTGAAAAACGGATTAAAGATATTTTTCAGGTTGTCTTCATCGATCCCCGCCCCATTGTCCTCGACAGCAATGAGCACAGAGCCATTGGATGAGAGAGTCTTTACGGTCACGGTCCCCTTTTTATCCATAGCATCAAAGGAGTTCAGCATAAGGTTTATCAGGACCTGCTTTATAAGATTATAGTCAAAGGAAATTTCCGGAATTTCCGCATCGAGTTCGGTTTCTACCGCTAATCCCCGTTCCTCACATTCCTTTCTGAGCAGGTCGGTTGTTTCGGTAACCAGATTATTTATATCTGAGAGCTGAAAGTCCGGTTGTAATGGTTTGGCAAACGTAAGAAGGTTTGCCGTCAACTTGTTGATCCGGGATACCTCGTCATAAATGATCTTGCCAAATTCCCGAATAAGACCGCCTTTAAAATTTTTTCTCAGATATACTGCGGCTGCGCCAATAGCGTTCAGCGGGTTTTTTATCTCATGGGCAAGTGTTGCAGAAAGCTCTCCTGTTGCGGCAAGCCTGCTTAACCGGTCACGCTCTGATAAGGATTGACGCAATTTTAGGACCATGTCATTGAAGGCCTGTGAAAGTTTACCGATCTCGTCGTTTCTGTCTGTCTGTATAGAACCTTCAAGTCCGCTGTCAGCTATCTGGTCCATTGATTCCTTTAACTGCAGAAGGGGCCGCATGAGACGTATGATCAGGACCAAGGTAAAAGTCAGTGCCGATGAAAGCGCAACGAGCACCAGCACAAAAACAAGAATCCTTTTGCCGAACAACTGAATGGGCTGCAGGTTTTCGTAGAGTACTATCGTACCGAATATAAGGACCGGAAAGGCAACCATAAGGCTGAATGTCGTGATAAATTTAAAGAGGATGCTTTCTCTCAGATTCACCAGTTCTTCCCGGTTCATACTGTACAGAAGGATCCCGAATCCCAACGGCCTGAGCACGTGTCCATATATCCATGCGGTTGAGCCGATCCCTGTGGGAAAGAAGAGGGCAATGGCGGATATACAGATAAACAGATGCCCCGCGGAAGAAAGGAGATATCTGTTGAGCCGCGTATAGTAATACGTTGCCAGATAGAGTATGCTTACCAGACCTGAGAGATAAGAGATAACCATCCAGACCAACGGCCTGAATTGATTGAAAATAGGGAATCGTTCATGAATCTCGGGAATGAGCAACAAGAGGAATGGTATATACAGAAAAGGGAAATAGGTATGCTTCCATGGCTTTTCAGCTGAGATTGCCACAATCAGCGTTAATAATCCGAGACAGTACCCGATTAATGTCTGATAAAGGATATTCAGATTCAGGCCTGCAGCGTGAATGATTGCGTGCACCAGACTGTTAATACCGAGAAGCGCAAAACCGCCACTCATAAGAAAAATCCTGCTTCTGCCTTCACGATCGTATAGTGGATCGAGTGAACGAGACGTAATAAAGGCCCTTCGTGCGATAAGAAAACAGACTAAGAAAATAAGGAATTCTTCACCGATATGATAATTAATCAGGACATTTTGATCCAGGTTATACAATACGTTTTTCACCTCAATCCTCTAATTTTATTAAAGAACATTCGAGTGGTAGTGTCAATCTTAAAAACTGAATCTTCCATTCGTGCCGGAATATTCTCAGGTTCAGCATAGGGAGCATTACAAAGGATACGGGCATTCGACCTACTGCGCTCGCTTAACCCCAAGAATGACACGTTCATGCTTTTTTTTCAAGACTTAATGGTTGTTGTGAGAAACGCGGGTGCAGGTAAAAGTATGGAGAGCGCATTGACCTTGTACCACAGAAAGTCATGTCTGCCTGAAGGGCAGCGCTCCAAAGCCACTCAATTAAATTCGTGGTACGGGGTTTCCTTTTCTTCGTGCAACTATATAAGGGGATTTTGTGATTCTGGATATCCATCAGAGCAATTGTCCCAAATGGGACAGCGGGATAATCGTGATTGTCCGGAATGGAACGAAAATAAATCGCTGGAAACGGATAACATGTTGATATATAACACTCTTTCTCTCTGGCATGCCGCTTGCTCCCGAAAGAGATGAAAAAAACAACGGGGGAGGTAACGAGTGCAAGACGTTCCATTGAAAAATAAAATCTGGGCATTGGGAATAATCACATTCTTTTCACTGATTAGTATCCTCACGTACTCATACAATGAATTATATATTTACCTGTCAGCCTATCTCTGGTTTGGGTTTATTTATGGGATGTGCCTTCAGTACGGAAGGTTCTGCTTTGCGTCTGCGTTCAGGGACCTTTTTGCCGTAGGCGTTCCTCGCATGGTCGTCGGCATTATGATTGCGACACTCTTGTTTGCGCTTGTGTCTGCATTTGTGACTGCGACTGGAGTGAGCACCTTTCATTCATCGCCCACAAGCATCCATTCAGCTATTGCAGGCCTCATTTTCGGCATTGGGATGGTGTTTGCCGGCGGCTGCGCGTCAGGTTCGCTCTATAAAACCGGCGAAGGAAATGGCATTGCGTTTCTCGTCATTCTGTCTATCAGTATTACACAAGCCATGTTTGTTGACCTCGGCGGTATACTGAACAAGCTGGTGCCGGCGTCATGGGCAGCGTCAGCAGCGGAAAAAGGACTCCCGGAAAGAATAGATGTGACGAACGGATGGGTTGACCAGTACCTTGCCGGGTACGTATGGAACCAGCCGGTTACCACCTTTGCAGAGATGCTAGGATTTACAAAAGACTCATTTGTCGGAGCGTATTTCGGAAACGTGGTTGTTGGGGTAGCGATTCCTGCGGTCATCCTTCTTTCTGTTGTTTATTTTAAATGGGGGAAGAAAAGCCTGGGATATCATACAACCGGTAATCCCGACAAAGGAAAAAGTGTTGGGGCCATTAAAGGCTTCTGGAACATGCTGCTGGCATCAAAGAGGACGGCAATTGCCGGTTTAATTCTGGGCGTAGCTGCCGGGCTCCAGATGTTTGTGATTGAGGGGATGCGCATTAAGTTCGGCGTGAGAAACGCCGGGGAGATTCTTGAGCGGATCGGTTTTGATTATGGCTTATCACTAAGAAGTACGGTCTTTGATCCGGGCTACTGGTATGTTACGACCCAGGAGGCGCAGTGGGTTGGATGGGTGTTCCAGAAGCTTGGCTGGGATAATATGGATAATATCTTTTTCGGCTACATCAATGGCATTCCCAATCCCGCCATCAACCCTGCTGACTGGATGTCGCTTTCCCTCATCGGCGGGGCTGCGGTCATGGCCCTCTTAAGCAATGAATTCAAATGGAAGAAACCAACAAGAGAACTGGCACTGTGGGCAATTATCGGAGGCGCCCTGATGGGTATAGGGTCACGACTTGGACTGGGCTGCAATGTCGGTGGCTTTTTCGTCCGTGTTGCTAACGGAGATCCGGCTGGCTGGCTCTTTGGACTCGGCATGATCGGCGGCGCGTTTATCGGCGTAAAGTTCTTTAACTGGTGGACCGAGCGGCAGATGGCAAAAGAACTGGCAACGCTGGATCTGTAATATTTGATAAAGAAAAGGAGGATGCAATTATGGCGATAAAATTTAATAAAAAGGAAGAAGGGGTATATAACCTGGATTGTCTCGGATATGTATGTCCCCATCCGCAGATCTATACCAAAAAATGTCTTGAAAAGATCAAGCCAGGAGATATTCTGGAGGTAGTATTCGATAATCCCTCTTCATCCGAATCGATTACCTCGATGTGCGCGTCAAACGGTAACGAGATACTCGATTCTAAGATGGAAACGGGCAAATATATCTTCAGGATCAAAAAGGGATAGCTATGCGTAATTGGTCTGTTAGAAAGAAGGTGACGGAGGTGTGGTATGAATAAAAGCTTCTGGATAGTAATACTGGTTGTATCATTGTTTGTTGGCTATATGCTTGGCTACAGCATTCCGCCCTTTCTACAGTCAGGCGCCTTCAGCGACCGGGCAGAAAAAGGAGTAGCAATAGAGATAGATGAAGACATGGAACAGTATTATAAAGACTTATTTAAAGATGAGGAAGAGGAAGAATGACCTGCAAGGCGGTTGTTTTAAAGAGGAGGATACATGGATAAAAACTTTATGGCCCTGGTAATTGTCATCTTTATACTGATGTCGATCGTCGGTCTGAGGAGGTCTCATGTCTCCGGCATCCAGCCGGGGTATTTTGAAAAGGCTGAGGCCCCTGCCTATGGGGTGGGAGGCGTTGAGAAGGCGGTAGAAGGCATAGACGAAGAGTTTCAGAAGTATTATGAAGATCTGGCAGGCACAGAGGAGTAAATGAGTGATTCACGGCTTATCTAAAATAACCTATGGAGCAGGAACATGAAAAAAGTGCTTATCCCGGTTGATGACAGTAAGGGTTCACTAACGTCACTGAAGGTCTTTCAAGAGCTATTTTCTGATACCACTGCGAGCGTTGTACTCCTCTATGTAGAAAAAATGGAAGGCAGGTCACTAATGGACGATATGCTTGGCACGGCAGAGCTGTCGACCCTCAAAGAAGCCTTGAAAGGCACAGACTATCAGAAGATGCTGGATGAAAAGGCCGGGAAGATTATCAATTTCTATAAAACAGCATTGGAAAAACAGGGGGTCCAAGACATAAAAACCGTTATAAAGGAAGGCCATCCGGCTGAGGAGATACTGCAGACCGCAAAGGATGAAGAAGCCCGGCTGATCATAGTGGGATCACGTTCCGACAGGATGCATTCGTTTTTTATGGGCAGTGTCAGCAGAGAGGTTGCCAACCGGTCTGATATACCGGTAGTGATAGCGAGGTAGGATGGCATGAAAACGTTTATGGGAGAAGGAGGTGAGGTCAGGGGAACATATATATGGTACGTACAAGTAAGGGGAATGTATAAACAAGAAGGATATTGGAGGTAACACCATGAAGAAGACAATAGCAATAACCTGTATGCTGGCCGTGTTTTTTGTAGCACTGGCGAGCACCACATTCGCGGCACAGTGGGCAAATCCTGAACTGCTCATGTCCGCAAAAGAGGTAAAGGCAAAGGTGGGCAGCAAGAACTGGATCATCGTTGACTGCAGGGACCTTAAGGATTATGCAAAGGGCCATATAGAAGGTGCAATCAGCTTCGGGAAACGGTGCAAAAAGGCACTTCGGGATACTACTGCCCGTGTATTTCCAGACACGTCGGTATACGAAAAGCTGTTCGGAAAGGTCGGGATCAGCAATGACTCGCACTTAATACTGTATGGAGAGCACGCGAAGACCGACACGGTCAGAGACTCTGCAGTGGCGTTCTGGATCTTTGAGGTTCTCGGTCATGTTGACAAAGTTCATGTCATGAACGGTGGTATTGATGACTGGAA